>CAZRNC010000191.1:1723-5951 GCA_964601285.1 uncultured Thermomicrobiales bacterium
GCGATTTTGTGCAGGGTGCCGGCAACGTGTTCCGGACGCGAACTGGTGAGGTGTCCATCGAAGTGTCCGAGTGGACGATGCTGGCCAAGGCGATCACTCCGCCACCCGAGAAATATCACGGGCTGGCCGACACCGAGATCCGCTATCGCCAGCGCTACGCTGACCTGATTGCCAATGAAGAAGTGCGCGAGATTTTCCGGCGCCGTACGAAGATCGTCACCGCGTTGCGGACGTTCCTGGATGGCCAGGGTTTTATGGAAGTGGAAACCCCAACACTGCAACCTGTCTATGGCGGTGCCGCTGCCAATCCGTTCACGACTTATCACAACGCTCTGGACCAGACGCTCTACCTGCGGATTGCTGACGAACTCTATTTGAAGCGGTTGATCGTCGGCGGGTTCGAACGGGTCTACGAGATCTGCAAGGACTTCCGCAACGAGGGGATCGACACGCGACATAATCCTGAGTTCACCCAGCTTGAGTTCTACATGGCCTATGCCGACTACCGGCATGTGATGGAACTCGCCGAAGAGATGATCAGTTTCGTTGCGGAGCAGGTGCATGGGTCGAAGCAGTTTACCTACAACGGGCACGAGATTGACCTTGCACCGCCGTGGAAGCGGCTCTCGATGGCCGAGGCGATCTTCGAGGCGTCGGGTATCGACTACGAGAAGGTGCGGGACCAGCAGGAACTCTACAAACTGGCAAAGGAAGCCGGGGCTGATGTCGCGCCGGATACTGTCTGGCCGCGGATTGTCGATGAGTTGATGAAGACCTTCGTCCGGCCAAACCTGATCCAGCCGACCTTCCTGATTGACTACCCGGTGGAGCTTTCACCGCTGGCCAAGCGCGCCCCGAATTCGGTCACGACTGTCGAACGTTTCCAGGTCTTCATCGGCGGCCTGGAACTGTGCAACGCCTACACTGAACTCAACGATCCGATGGACCAGCTTGCCAGGTTCGAGGAGCAGGTCATTGATCGTGAGGCCGGCGATATGGATGCCATGCCCTACGACGAGGATTACATTCAGGCGCTGATGTACGGCATGCCGCCGACTGGTGGCTTCGGCATCGGTGTGGACAGGTTGACCATGCTCCTGACCGACCAGCAGTCAATTCGTGAGGTCATTCTCTTTCCGACAATGCGACCGCGAGCCTGACGTCGGCTTCGAACAGCGCTCGCGCGTCGTCGCTGGCCTGTTGGTCGACCAGTGAAGTGAGGCGCATGACATAGGCGGGTTGGATGGTTGCGACGATCAGTCGCCCGTCCGCCCGCCGTTCGGGTTGTCCGCGCTGATCCTGTAACCGGAAGTCCGGGTGAATCAGGGTTCGTGCTGCCGGTGCGCCGATGGCAAGGATCACCTTTGGGTTCACCATCTGCAGTTCGATATCCATCCAGACGCGGCAGGCGCTGATCTCCCTGGCTCCGGCTGGCCGGTTCTCCATGCGTCCATTGCGTTCCCTGCCGGCATAGCAGCGGACGGTATTGGTGATCCAGACATCGTTGCGACTGACGCCGGCGGTCGAGAGTGCCTCGTCGAGCAGGTTGCCGGCCGGGCCGGTGTAGGGTTTGCCGGTGGCGTCGTCGGTTTCGCTGGGTGCTTCACCAACCAGCATCAGGCGGGCATTCGGATTGCCATTCCCGAAGACGACAACCTTCCGGGTGGTGGCCCGCGCGCAGGCGAGGCATTGACTTGCGGCTGTCGCTGCGGAGTCCAGATCCGGATAGAGCGGCAGCGATTGCATCAATCTCACCTTTCCATGTTGATACCGGGTGAATTTCGCCCCGGTTCGTCTGTGAAACCTTCAACAATCCCTCAATGCTATGCTATACTCGCGCTGCTGTCCGGCGGTTCCCTTGCATGGCAAGGGGGCAGGGGGAACTGGACTGGCATTAAGAGGTCTGTCTGTCGATATTCGGCAAGCCCTAGCCCGCATTTTACCGCCGCACAACGGCAAACCGGGGAACCGGACGTTGTTGTGCCGTCACTGATAATCCGGCGAAGTGGTGGTTTGCCACACATCGAATGAGCAGCGCCTCAGCGACAGGTGAACCGAATCAGCGTCTGCTGAACCGCGAAGACGGGGGAGACGATGCGACGACAACACACGATCGCTGACCGTGTGACGAGTAGTGCACTATGGCGGTCCATTGTGCGCCACGGATATCCGGATACCCAGCGGAACCAGGCGTTGGTGATTGCATCCAACGTGTTCCTGCATCTCCACCCGGTGAAGATCAAGCGCTACGCGACAAAGGTGACCTACACCTTCTGTCTGGGTGGGCTTTCGTTCTTCATGTTCCTGGTGCTCACGCTGACCGGTGTGCTGCTGATGTTCTACTACGTGCCATCCACCGATCAGGCCTACCAGAATATGCTCGACATCGAGTCTTCGGTGACGTTCGGCATGCTGATGCGGAATATGCATCGCTACGCTGCTCACGGCATGGTTATTGCGGTGTTCCTGCATATGTGTCGTGTGTTTTATACAGGTTCATACAAACCACCTCGCGAGTTCAACTGGATCGTCGGGGTATTCCTGCTGGTGCTTACCTTCCTGCTGTCGTTCACGGGCTATCTTCTTCCGTGGGACCAGCTGGCATACTGGGCGATCACGGTGGGTTCCGAAATGGCCGGCGCAGCGCCGCTGGTTGGCGACCAGGCTCGTTTCCTGATGGTCGGTGATTACGAGATCGGCCAGAACACGCTGATCCGCTTCTATACGCTCCATGTCATCTTCCTGCCGCTTGCGGCAGCGGTCTTGATGGCGGTTCACTTCTGGCGGATTCGCAAGGATGGCGGAATTTCCGGTCCGCTGTAGGGCGCATGCCGGCACCGGCGATAAGCCGGTGAATCGGGAGAGAGGTAAAACCAGTGGCTGAGTTGGTACAGCCCCATTCCGGGCCGGGTGGTTCAATTAGCGAAGAGAAGCGCGAGCGTTTGCTTGAGCTGGTACGCGGTCGAACTGCTGCACGCCCGACAGACCTTGCCGAAGATGAAGTGATGGTTTGGCCATCCCTGGTCGTGGTGGAAGCGCTCTCGGCGGTTGTTTTCACCTTCCTGTTGCTGCTGACATCGATTCTGGTGAACGCGCCGCTGGCCGAACTGGCAAACCCGACGCTGACGCCGAACCCGTCCAAGGCACCGTGGTACTTCCTGAACCTTCAGGAACTGCTGCTGCACATGCACCCGTCTCTGGCAGGTGTGATTGTGCCAACCATCGCGTTGGTACTGATCGGTGCGATTCCATTCATCGACCGCTCACCGTTGGGCGTCGGTGTTCTGTTCACCTCGGACAAGGGCAAGAAGATTGTCATCTTCACCAGCATCTATACCTTCATCCTGCTGGTTGCGCTGGTGCTGTTCGATGAGTTCGTTGGTGTAACGGCGCTCCTGCGAGGCAAGGTGCCGGAAGTTGTTTACCAGCAGGTCATTCCGGTCGCCATTATGGTCGGTCTGTCGCTGCTGCTGGGTCTGATCATCTCCCGGCGCTACCAGCCAACACGGCGCGAGATGGTGATCGCCTTCTTTACCGGCTTTGTCATTTCGTTCTTCGTTCTGACGATTATTGGTACAGCGTTCCGCGGTGAAGGTATGAACCTGTTCTGGCCGTGGAATGTGACGTCTGCTCACTAGATATCCGTGCCTCGTGCCCTTCGCTTTGGAAAGCGGCACGGTTCGATGGGAGAGATTCTCACTATGAAGATGGTGCTTCGAACGGTATTCGGGCTGATGGTCTCAGCTTCTCTGGGGGTGATTTATACACTCCTGGGCCGGTTCCAGCACGACAAGCCGAAGCAGTACTCACGGCGAGCCTTCGTGAGGAACACGGTACTCGGTAGTGTCGGAGTTGGGCTGGCAACGGTTGGTGGGGGCTTCCTGGCTTTCTTCTGGCCACTCAAGACTGGTGCATTCGGTACTGAGATTCTGGTGCCAGCGTCAGCCATTCCTCCGGTTGGTGGTCCACCATATCGGGACCCGGCCGGCAAGTTCTTTTTGATCAACAACGATGATGGTGTCCTGGCGTTGTACTGGAAGTGTCCACATCTTGGTTGCACTGTGCCGTGGATGGATGCTCAGGATGAGTTCGAGTGCCCGTGTCATGGATCGGTCTACGACCGGACCGGCGTGTTGATCGCCGGCCCAGCACCGCGGCCGATGGACCTGATGGAAGTTTCGGTCGATGATGCCGGGAATCTCCTGGTGAACACCGGCGAAATCAGCGA
>CAZRNC010000192.1:0-5943 GCA_964601285.1 uncultured Thermomicrobiales bacterium
AGCAGCGTGTCGGAAAGCGTCGAATAGAGCGACGCAAACATCCCCAGCGTCAGAACGACCAGCAGCCCCATCCAGAGCACCGGCGTAAATGCAAAGACCAGCAACATCAAGGCAAACAGCGTGACAAACAGCAGCACCAACCTACCACGGTGACGAACCCCGCTCATCAACGCCACGATCATCACGCCGGAGAGCGCACCGACCCCGTGGGCGCTGTAGAGCAAACCCAGCCCACCACT
Source organism: uncultured Thermomicrobiales bacterium (assembly GCA_964601285.1). Lineage (GTDB taxonomy): Bacteria > Chloroflexota > Chloroflexia > Thermomicrobiales > CFX8 > CAYWXR01. The sequence continues at coordinate 240 of CAZRNC010000192.1, forward strand.
GCCCTGGTCATAAACATCCCGCGCCAGCGCAGGAAGCAGCGCAAAGACCGACATCCCGAAAACAACCGGAATGAGATCAACCGAAAGCAGACTCCGCAGCGTCCGCTCGCCCCAGATGTAGCGATAGCCAGCGAGGATGTTCTGCAACGGCGACTTGCGAACATCCGGCTGGGCGGCGCGATCAATGACAATCGTCATCAGAATGATCACCGAGGGCAGGAACGCGAGCGCCGACAGGTAGAAGCAAGCTGCAACCCCGATAACGCCGATCAACCCGCCACCGACGGCTGGCCCGACGATTCGCGCACCGTTGAACGAGGCAGAGTTCAGGGCAACTGCGCTCTGTAGCTCGTCACGGTTCACCAGATTCGGCACCAGCGAAAGCCGCGCCGGCCAGTCAAACGCACTGGCAATACCAAAGAGGACCGCCAGCACCAGAATCTGCGCCACTGTCAGCACACCGGTCGCCTCAAGCGTCGCCAGCACCAGTGCGTTCAGAATGATGAAGGCCTGGGTAAACGCCAGGATCGTCCGCCGGTTGTACCGGTCGACGACGACACCGATAAAGGGCGCCATCAGCAGTTGCGGCAAAGCGGAGAGAAACGAGACCATCCCGAGCATGAACGGGTCGTCGGTCATCTCGTAGACGAGGTACCCCTGCACAGTAATCCGCATCCAGCCACCGGCCAGCGCCAGCGAGACACCGATCCAGTAGCGCAGGAACTGCGGGTTCTGCAGCGCCGGCAAGCGTGATTTCGGACCATTCGTGGCAGGTTGAGCGGCGTTCATCAGGTGCTACTTTCGAAAAACTCCCCGGAAATCCGGGCACAAAAAACCGCGGTCTCGAGCCGTTCCCCAACTCGTCCGCGGTCCGGAAGTGCTATCCGCTCAGCTTATGGTGAGCTGTCAGTTCCGGTTTGAAGGCAGACTACGGCAGGGAGCAGTGTGATGCCGTCACACCGGCTTACCGTCCCGCGTCCATATGATCCGCACCGGTGAGTCATCTCACCAACCCCGTCAACATTCATGCTGCATTCCTGCCGGTGATCCTAACGCTTCCCGGCAACATGGTCAATCAGCAGTTCATCGTCTGGACAGAATGCCTCGCTGGTGCTATGTAGGAATCCAGCTCGAAACAGGTGAACACTGATGGAGGCAAGCATGGCGACGCACTACGACGCAGTCATCATCGGAGCAGGGCACAACGGGCTGGTTGCAGCCAACTATCTTGCACGAGCCGGCTTCTCGGTCTGCGTGCTGGAGCGCTACCACACCGTTGGTGGCGCTGCGATTTCCGAAGAACACACGCCTGGCTACACCTTCTCAACCGGTTCCTACGTCCTCTCGCTGACACCACAGAAGATCCTGAACGATCTCGATGTTTGGGAGCATGGGCTGGAGTTGATCGATCGCAACCCGCGCTCGTTCATGCCGTTCCCGGACGGCCGCTACATCGTCTGGTGGGATGATCACGAGAAGAATCTTGAAGAGATCGCCCGATTCTCGAAGAAGGACGCTCGCAACTACGACGTCTACGATGCTGCCGTCGAGCGTGTCTCGTCAATCATGGACAAGTTCATCCTTCGCCGGCCCCCAAGCTGGTCCGAGTTCGCGGCCGAGTTCAATCAGCCGGGTGACCAGTTGCTCTACAAACAGTTCATCCTTGGTTCCTCGGCAGAGATCGCCGAATACTACTTCGAAAGCGAGGAGATGCAGGCAGCAATGGCCGTCTCCGGACTGATCGGGACGTTCCGCGGCCCGCGCGACCCAGGCACTGGCTATGTCAAGCTCTTCCACTCGATGGGCATGTCCACCGGCAGCCGTGGCCGTTGGGCTTACGTTCGAGGAGCAATGGGCAGCGTCACCGGCGCCTATGCCCGGTCGGCCACCGTACATGGTGTTGAGATCCGGACGAACGTTGAGGTCGACCACGTTTCGATCATTAACGGACGGGCAACCGGGGTCGTCACAACGAGCGGTGAAGAAATTACAGCCAGGATCGTCCTGTCCAACGCCGACCCGCAGCGCACCTACCTGAAACTTGTCGAACGCAGTGAACTCCCGGCCGGCTATGTCCGGGACATTGAAGCCATACAGATCGAGTCGCCGGTGTTGAAGATCAACATGGCGGTCGAGGAGCTGCCACGCTTCACCTCACTGGTGCAGGATGGGGCCGACCTGTCGTGGGGCACGAAAGGTGGCTTGATGATCGGGCCAAGCATTTCCTATCTCCAGCAAGCATGCGAAGACGCCCGGCAAGGCAAACCGGCGGACTATCCGTTTATGAACATCCACATGCAATCTGCTGTTGACCCGACCGTTGCACCACCCGGCAAACACACCATCTCGATCTTCGCCCAGTATTTCCCGTATGAACTGGCCGAGGGCACCTGGGATGAGCGCCGCGACGAGATCGCAAACCACACCCTGAAACGGTTCGCCGAATATGCGCCGAATGTAATGGACGCGATTGTCGATATGCAGGTGCTCGGGCCACCTGATCTCGAAGCACGTTTCGGGCTAACCGGCGGCCACATCTTTCAGGGTGAGTTGGTTCCCGAGCAGGCGTTTGACCTGCGTCCCGTCCCCGGTTCATCGAGTTACGAAGGGCCAATCCGCGGACTCTACCTCTGCGGCAGCGGTGCCTGGCCGGGCGGCTGTGTCATGGGAGCGCCGGGCCACAACGCCGCCCACGAGGCCATCGAAAACCTCCAGACCGGCCGGCACGATTAGCCCATCTGACATCGCTCTCCCTTGACAGTTTGGAATAGGCTATCCTTGAAACAAATCAGGTGCTTTCTCGATCGTTCGCTGCGTCTGGCCACCTGAACATTCGGTGGCCGGCCGCCGCGCCCCAAAAGGAGTCGCTATGCACACTCTGCCATCCGTCCAGCGAGGACCGGCCATTCCGGTCGCGGCAGTCTTCGTGTTGCTACTCGCCTTGTTTGCTCCGTTCATCACACCCCAGGCAGTGCAGGCACAACCACAAACTGTCACCGTTACCAGTCTTGCTGATCCCCTGCAATCGGGCCAGACAACGCTGCGACAGGCGATATCCTCGGTCGCAAACGGCGGCACCATCACCTTTGCCAACGGTCTCCTGCCGGGCACCATCAACCTGACCGGCGGTGAACTGATCATCAACAAGGACCTCACCATCCAGGGACCAGGAGCCGGACTGCTCACGATCAGCGGCAACAACGCCCAGGCAGGCGGATTCCGTGCATTCCAGATCACCGACGATGCCGAGGTCACCATCTCCGGCGTGACGATTGCTACCGGACGCGCCCAGCAAGGCGGCGCAATCCACAACAGCGGCGATCTGACCATCAACAGCAGCACGATCATGAACAACATCGCCATCGACCGCGGCGGAGCGATCTACAACACCGGCGATCTGTCGATCAATGGTGGTGCCATCTCCGGAAACGAAGGCTTCCTGGGCGGCGCAATCTACTCCGATGGTGGCACGGTTACGCTGACCGGAACCTCACTGCTGAACAACGAGGCACACATGGGCGGCGGACTGTTCAGCGATGAAGCCGTCGCCACGGTCACCGGAGGAGCCATCTCCGGCAACACTGCCGTCAATGGCGCTGGTGTCTTCACCGAGATCGGCCCAATGACCTTGAACGGCGTCACCCTGGCAGACAATGACGCCAACGAACTCGGTGGCGCTGCCGCCAACCTCGATGGCACGCTGGTGATCTCCGGCAGCACGCTTCGGAACAACAACGCTCTGAGCGAAGGTAGCGCCATCTATAGCCAGAACGGAACCACCACCGTTGCCGGCAGCACGATCCACGACAATGAAACACAGTCCGGTACCATCAACATCATGGGTGGCGAGGCCACGATCACCGATTCCACCATCCGGGACAACGCGTCCTTCCACGGTGGCGGACTCTATATTGAAGGTGCCGAACTTACCGTTGACCGCAGCACCATTTCCGGCAATGTCGCGTCCTACGGAGGTGGCATCCTGCTGACCACCGGAGCATTGACCCTCACCACCAGCACGATCTCCGGCAACACTGCCGAGAATGTCGGCGGCGGCATCATGAGCGAAGGCGGCAACATAACGATCGTTGCCAGCACCATCTTCGGCAACAGCGCCAACCAGGGCAGCGGAATCTGGGGCGGCGGCAGCACAACCGTTGAAGCATCGATCCTGGCCAGCAACCCGGCCACCGAAAATGTCTGCAACTTCCCGCTGACGTCCGAAGGATTCAACCTCGCCACCGACGACAGCTGCTTCGGAGCAGGCAACGCAACCGACACCGTGCGGACGATCGAGCAGCTAAACCTTGGCCCGCTCCAGAACAACGGCGGCGCGTTCAACACCTGGACCCACATGCCACTGGCCGGATCACCGGCCTTGAACGGCATCCCGACCGCCAACTGCCCGACTGGCTCGGACGTGGACCAGCGCGGTATCCCCCGGCCGCAGGACTCCGGCTGTGAAATCGGCGCGGTTGAATACATCGATTTGTCCGAAGTCGACGATCCGACCCTCAACCTGCCAGCATCGTTCTCGGTTACGACCGACGACCCGGACGGTGAAACCGTGACCTTCTCCACATCGGCAACTGACTGGGCCGGCAACCCGGTGGCAGTTGATTGCACCCCGGCATCCGGCGCAACCTTCGCAGTCGGCACCACCCAGGTCACCTGCACCGCCAACGACAGTTGGGGCAAGAGCTCAACTGGCAGCTTCAACATCACCGTGACCCATGACGACGTCGATGAGCCGGATGGCAACGGAGACGGCAATGGCAACGGCACAGATGAGCCGGACCTGCCGGATGCGCCCGCTTCACCTGCCTTCGACCGGGTGTGGGAACGCACCGATCAGCCAGTCGCCAGCGGCCAGGCCGACCGCACCTGGATCTGGGGTCCGGAAGCAATCGACGGCCCGCGCTGGGAAGAATATGCCCAGTCCCCGGATGGCTGGCGAGTCGTGCTCTACCACGAGAAATCCCGGATGGAAATCAACCACCCGGATGGCGACCAGAACTCCGAGTGGTATGTCACCAACGGTCTGCTGGTGAACGAAATGATCTCCGGCATGATGCAGATTGGTGATGGCGAGTTCGAGGAGCGCACACCAGCCGACATCCAGGTTGCCGGTGATATGAACGATCCCGACAGCCCAACCTACGCCACCTTTACCGATCTCGCCTTCCCGAATTCCAACCCGTCCGACCGGATGGGTGAGACCGTCGTTGAGCGGATCGACAAGGCCGGCAATGTGACGACGGACGACACGCTGACCGAGCGCAACGTCACCATCGCCCACGTCGATGAAGTCACCGGGCACAACATCGCCGCCCCGTTCTGGGAGTTCATGAACTCCAGCGGATTGGTGATCGTTGATGGAGAACTGGTCGAGGCAGACCTCTTCACCAACCCGTTCTACGGAACCGGCCGGCCGGTCACCGAAGCCTTCTGGGCAACCGTGAACGTCGGCGGCACACCGCAGGACGTCCTGATGCAGTGCTTCGAACGCCGCTGCCTGACCTACACGCCCGAGAACGCCGAAGGCTGGCAAGTCGAAGCCGGCAACGTCGGCACGCACTACCACCTCTGGCGTTACGGATACGGGGAGTAGCAACACCGCCCGTCTATGCCGGTGCGACCTAATGCATTCTGTCATCCCGACGAAGGAGGGATCCGTACTCCTGGGGTTACGGATCCCTCCTTC
>CAZRNC010000193.1:0-5931 GCA_964601285.1 uncultured Thermomicrobiales bacterium
CCAAGGTGCGGGTCGAGTCCGACCGGGTTGGTGTCGAGCGCCGAAACCATTCTGCCGCCGGCCTGTGGTTCGCCCGACGCTTCGGACGTTGGCGTCGTTTCCTCTTCTTCAGCGGTGGTTGGTGAAGCGCTCTCGCCGGATGGTGTTGCTGTTGGCGAGCTGCCGCCGGATGGCTCCGGTTCACTTCCACAGGATGCGATGAAGGCGGAAAGCGCTGCCATGCCTACACCACCGCTGGTAAGTCGCATGAATTTCCGACGGTCAATGCGTCCTTCATTGCGCAATTGCACAAGACGATCTAACAACTGTTGCTGGGTTTTCATAGCTCCTCCTTGATGCAGATTGGTCGCCGGCCGGGATTTCTGGCCGGCTCCATCCGGGTGTCCTGATCTCTTCCGGGTTCCTCCTCTTTCTCAGGACGTACGGGGGTCCAGTACGTCACGCAGCCAATCTCCCATTAGGTTGAATCCAAGAACGGCGACCATGATCGCCAGCCCGGGGAAGATCGCCATCCAGGGGGCTTGCTCGACAAATCGCCGGCCACCGGAGAGCATCGAGCCCCAGCTAGGTTCTGGCGGCTGTGCGCCGAGACCAAGGAACGAGAGCGCTGCTTCGGTGAGCACGGCAAAGGAGAACGCGACCGTCGCCTGGACGATCAGTGGGGCGGCGACATTGGGCAACACATGCTTGAACATCGTGCGCTGGGTGCTCGCACCGATGACCTTGCTGGCTTCGACATACTCCTGTTTGCGGGCGGCCAGCACCGGCCCCCGGACGATCCGGGCGAACGACGGCGTATAGACAATGCCGATGGCGATCATCACGTTGCGAAGCTCTGCGCCAAGCACTGCCAGCAGGGCGATCGCCAGCAGAATCTCCGGGAAGGCGAACAGGATATCCATGCAGCGGCTGATAATCGAATCGGCCCAGCCACCGAAGAAGCCGGAGACCAACCCGAGCACGCCGCCGATGAGCAGCGCGATCGAAACCGAAATGAACCCGACCTGCAGCGAGATGCGTGAACCATAGATGATCCGGCTGAAGATATCGCGGCCGAACTCGTCGGTTCCCATCGGGTAATAGAAGCTTGGCCCAACCATCCGGTGGGCACTGTTCATCTGGAACGGATCGTGCGGCGCGATGACGCTGGCAAAGATGGCCGAAATGGCCACCAGCAGCACCAGCACCACGCCGATCTTGCCGCCGGTGCTATTTTTCAGGCCCCGCCTGGCCCGGTTCCAGAGTGAGCGCGAGTTGACGTTCTTGGCCTGGTTACCGAGTTCCACTCCAGCAGGCTTGATTGCTCCTGCCCCTTGTTGACTCTGGCTCACTTCGTACTCTCCAACCCTGAAACGCCACCCGGTGGCCTGTATCCGGAAGCAGCGGTCTGCTAGGAATACCTGATCCGTGGATCGATGTAGGAATAGAGGACATCGACCAGCAGGTTGACCAGCACGAAGGCGGTGGTCGTCATCAACACCACGCCCTGGATCATCGGGTAGTCACGCTGGGAGATGGCGTCGATGGCGAGCCGGCCGATGCCTGGCAGGTTGAAGAGTTGCTCGATGATGATCGCGCCGCCGAGCAGCCGGCCCATCTGAATGCCGACCACCGTAACGACCGGGATCAACGCGTTGCGGATCGCATGGCCCATGACGACTTTCTGCTCGGTGAGACCTTTGGCACGGGCGGTGGTGATGTACTCCCGGCGAAGCACTTCAAGGAGCGCCGAGCGGGTCATGCGCATGGTGATCGCCGCCAGCGCCGCGCCGAGTGCCAACGACGGCAAGATCAGGATCTGGATGTTGCGCCAGGGATCTTCGGTAAACGAAGCGTAGTTCGCCGCCGGGAACCAGCCGAAGTAGCGGGATGAAATGAGGATCAGCATGGTTCCAAGCCAAAAATTGGGAATCGAAAGGCCAAGCAAACTTGCACCCTGGGCCACCGCTTCGGTGCGAGTCCCGACCCGGACCGCGGCAATGATGCCGGCAGGTATGGCTATGATCAGCGCAAACCCGACCGACATAATGGTTAGTTCGACGGTCACTGGCAGCTTGCGGATGATCTCGTCACGTACCGGTTGTCCGGTGCGGAGCGAGTTCCCGAGATCGCCTTGTGCGACGCCGGAAATCCAGTCCCAATATTGCAGGTGAATTGGCTTGTCGAGGCCGAAAACGCGTCTGATTTCCTGGGCGCGTTCCGTGTCCATGCTGGTCTCATTGGCCAGCATCAGGTCCACCACATCCCCGGGGACCAACCGGATCAGAAAGAAGGTCACCAGCGAGATGCCGATCAGCACCGGAATAAGCGCTACCAGTCTCTGGGCGATGTATCGCAGCATCTGTTACCTCGCGGCTTCCATACTCTCCGGCCCCCTCGAACCCATCATAGACCAAACACGAGCACGTTGGGCACATGCCATGAACAGAAGCGGTTGTGCCGATAAAGCAACTGTTGCGCTATTAGTTCGAGTCGCTGGAAGGAGATTGAGGGTTTGTTGCTTCGTTGGGATGTATTGGATATGACCTGCTTTGGGCGCTGCGAATGCGCGATTACGAGCGACCAACACGTCTGTCATTCCGACGAAGGAGGAATCCGTACTCCCCAGTTTCGACACAGAGAACGGATTCCTCCTTCGTCGGAATGACAATCCGGACCGGTCTGTTCGCGCCGGGCCTCGGATGGGGTACACCTGGACGCATGCAATGCGCCCCCAACCCCTGCGGAGGACGGGAGACCAAATGCGGTTGATCCGGGGCGGGATCTATTGGAAACTGTCAGCGAGAAATACAAACAAGCCGGGTGATGCCGGGGAAGAGGGTAACGTGGCTGATAGATATGATGTCGTTGTCGTCGGTGGTGGTCCTGCCGGAGCAGTGATCGCTTCACGTCTGAGCGAGGACCCGGCAAAGCGGGTGCTGCTGATCGAGGCCGGGCCGGATTACGGGGCTAACTTCGACGACTGGCCGTCCGGCCTGCTCGACTACTCAACAATCCAGCCCGATTCTCACTCCTGGGGCCACTTCGACAAGGAACGCCCTTCAGGCATGCGGTTACAACTTCCCCGCGCACGGGTGCTCGGCGGCAGTTCGACGGTCAATGGCTGCATCTGGTTGCGTGGGTCTCGCAGCGACTACGACGAGTGGGCCGCCGCCGGCAACGATGGCTGGTCGTGGGCCGACATGGAACCCTGGTTCAACATGGTTGAGTCCGATTCGATTGAAGACGGTCTCCATGGCCGGACTGGACTGGTGCCGATCTGGAGAGCTACGGACGAGATGCTCTCGCCGATCGACCGGGCGTTCATGGAGTCCGCTCATGAGAACGGGCTGCCGTATCTCGCTGACCTGAATGCAACGGCCGACCAGCAACCGGGCGCCGGCAAGACGCCGAAGAATGTTCAGGATGGCCGGCGGATTAGCTCCGGCTTTAGCTACCTTGCGCCGGCACGCTCACGCGAAAACCTGACGATCCTGCCGGATACGCTGGTCGACCGGGTGCTGGTTGAGGATGGCAAGGCAGTTGGTGTGCTGACTGCGGATGGCGAAACGATCCTGGGCGGCGAGGTGGTGCTGACTGCCGGCGCCTACTGCTCCCCGGCGGTGTTGCTGCGCTCCGGTGTTGGGCCGGCTGACCATCTGCAGGAGTTGGGGATTCCCTGTCTGGTGGACCTGCCGGGAGTCGGTTCCAATCTGATGGACCACCCCCAACTGGCCCGGCAGAGTGGCTACACCAGTTTTGCGATCAAGCGCGACCACACACCTGCCGACCGGACGTTCATCCAGACAATGGTCAAGGCGCGCAGCCGGTTCTCCGGGGGCGATGTCGACCTGCACCTTTATCCGGCCGAGATGTTCGACGAACGGTTTGATTGTTGGACCTTTGCGTTCGGGGTGACGCTCCAGTATGCCCGCTCGCTAGGGACGGTGAGGCTCACCTCGACCGATCCGGAAGCTCCGCTGGATATCGACCACAACCACTTCTCCCACCCGGACGACATAGAAGCGATCTGTGACGGCTACGAGCTGATGCTGCGCATCGCGACGACTCCGCCGCTTTCAACGGCGCTTGAAGGACCGTGTCTGCCGGGCGAACATCTGACGGATCGCGACGTGCTGAAGGAGATCATCCGACAGGAGTCGGGTACGACCTATCATCCCTCGACCACCTGCAAGATGGGGCCGAAGTCGGACCCGCTGGCGGTGGTGGATAACGCCGGCTGTGTCTACGGTGTCGAACACCTGAGGGTCGCCGACGCCTCGATCTTCCCCTGCGGCCCGCGTGCCAACCTGCACTTCACGATCATCGCCGCCGCCGAGAAGATCGCCGCCGGGATGATGTCTCCGTAGGGGCGTACCGAGGGTCACGGAAACGGCTCCCCGCAGGGGTAGGGGCGCATTGCAATGCGTCCGCGTTCAACGCCTCGATGTTCAGGCAGGATCAGACCAGTTTTGACCTGTCATTCCGACGAAGGAGGAATCCGTAACCCCGGTTTGGACAAAGGGGAACGGATTCCTCCTTCGTCGGAATGACAGGTTAGCGTTCGTTTCCCTCCCCGAACCTGGCTGGTGGCGAGCGGCGGACGCATTGCAATGCGCCCCTACCCCTGCGGGGGAGGAATGCGGCGTTCGGTGTTGTGGCGAAGAAGCATCAGCCAACAAAAAAGAGACGACCCAGCGGGTCGTCTCTACCGGGGGTGAACGCGTTCTGAGGCTACGCCAGCGTTGCCGTGACGTTGATCGGGACGTTGCCCTTGAGGGCGCCGGAGACCGGGCAGCCCTCGCCGGCGCCGTTGGCGGCCGTCTCGAAGCCGGCCTGGTCGAGACCGTCGACCGTGCCGCGGACGTCGAGGTCCATCGAGGAGATCTTCGGTCCACCATCCAGCGAGAAGGTGCAGGTTGCGGTTACTTCAAGCTTCGTGGCCGGGGTGCCGCCCGTTGCCAGGGCGTGGGAGAGTGCCATCGAGAAGCAGGATGCGTGGGCGGCGGCGATCAGCTCTTCCGGGCTGGTCAGTCCGTCCGAATCCGCGGTTCGTGCTTTCCAGGTCACTCCAAGGTTCGAAAGTGCCCCGCTGCCGCTTTCGGTGATATTTCCATTACCGGACATCAGGTCGCCTTCCCAGACTACCGATGCCGTGCGTTGTGCTCCAGCCATGTGTCCTCCACTTTCTGTCTGCAATGTTGCGGACATCCGTTCCTACCATTGAACTATATCCGGAGAACAGTGGATACAGGCTATTCGCCGGCGGCGAGTTCGCGTTCCTGGCGGAGCAGGGTCTCCTTGCGTTCGATGCCCCAACGGTAGCCGCCGGTGCCGCCGTCGCTGCGGACCACCCGGTGGCAGGGGATGACCAGCGCAGCCGGGTTGTTGGCGCACGCCTGGGCGACGGCCCGGATGGCCTTCGGGTTGCCGATTTCCGTGGCGACCTCCTGATAGGTCCGGGTTTCGCCGGATGGGATTCTGGTGAGCGCGTCCCAAACCTGCCACTGAAACGCGGTTGCCTGGAGATCGACCGGCAGATCGAGATGCGGGCGTCGTCCTTCGAGGTAGTTCAGAATCTCGTCGATCGCTTCACACTTCGGGCCGTTCTCCTGCCGGGAGATCGTTGCGTTTGGATACTCCTGGTGCAGCCGGGCTTCGAGCGGCTCGTCTGTATCATCGAGACAGACCAGGCAGACGCCCCGTTCGGTCGTGCCAACCAGCAGCCGGCCCAGCGCCGAGTCAACGATCATGTAGGTGATGTCCATGCCGGCACCACCGCGCCGATAGGTTGCCGGCGTCATTCCCAGCCGTTCGGGGGCGCGTTCATAGAGCCTGCTGCTGGAGCCATAGCCAGCGTCGTAGAGCGCGGTCGTCACGTCGTTTCCCTCTCGCAGTTGCGACTTCATCCGTTCGAGACGTTTGGCCTCCTGATACTGCCGTGGACTGATG
>CAZRNC010000194.1:0-5904 GCA_964601285.1 uncultured Thermomicrobiales bacterium
TAGCCACCCTTGGGCGATGCGCCAACGACGGCAACAGATTTCGGATAGAAGAGCGAGTAGAGCGGGTGCGACGCTGCATCATCTCCGGCCAGACGTGTCCAATCAGTCGGGCGGGCCGGACGCTCGGCGGTCACTGTTAGCGACCCTGGAAGTTGGCTTCGCGACGTTCAATCGTCGCTGCCAACCCCTCTTTTGAGTCCTCAGTTTGGCCGCAGATGTTTCCTGCGCGGCGTTCGTTGAGGAGCGCCTCTTCAATGCTCAGCAGCGCATTCTGTCGGATGTTCTGTTTGGAGAGACCAATGGCAACGGTTGGCCCCTTGGCCAGCTGTTGAGCAAGCTCCAGTGCCGATGTCATCAGATCGTCCGGCTCGACCAGCCGGTTAAGCAGGCCATAGCGGTCGGCTTCACCGGCCTCAATGATCCGTCCGGTATAGATCATTTCCATCGCCCGTGCCTCACCGATCAGCCTCGGTAACAGGAATGATCCGCCGGCATCCGGGCAGAAACCTACCTTGATATACGCCTGGCCAAACCGCGCTGCCGTCGATGCCACTCGCAGGTCGGCTGCCAGGGCGATATCGCAACCTGCGCCAACTGCCACACCGTTGACTGCCGCGACGACCGGCTTTGGCATGCGGTAGATCTTCGTGATCAGACCATGGGCGTAGTCGATCCAGCCGACACCAGGTTCGGCGTTCGATTCGCCGCTATCCCACTCCTTGACATCCGCTCCGGCGCAGAATCCCCGCCCTTCGCCGGTGATCACGGCACTTCGAATGGATGGGTCGTATCCCACCCGGTCGATGGCATCGTTTAACTCGATGAGGTGCGGACGGTTCAGCGCGTTCATCGCCCGTGGACGGTTCATCCTGATGATGGCGACGCCGTCCTGCTGTTCCCAGAGGATGTGCTCATACTCCATGGCCCGCGCTCGCTTTCCTGATCTGGTTCTGGTGACAATGTGCTGTTGCCGGACAATACGCCAGCCGGGGGTGGTGGTCAAGGAGCATCCTTTTACCAGGACTATTGGTTGTCTTTGCCTGGTTCCCGTTCCTCCAACATTGTCAGGAACTCGCGAGGGGTGAGGACATTTGATGAGCTACCTGCAAACCGCACAAGGTGAGCGTCTCCAGATACGAGAAAGTCGGCTTCGACGTCGTCCGCCAAAAGCACCAGGTAGTCATCGTCAGGATCGTCTGTGAGCTGTTCTGGCGCTGGCGCAGGATCCGGAACGACATTGGCCGTACCTCGCACAAGACTAATGAACTCATCGACATCCGCCGCCGACACGTATCGCCGGAACTTCGAACGAAGGAGCACTCCTCTGAGTTCAGACAAGAGGGACGGTGAAACGACGAGGATGAACTGTCCATCCAGCAGCGCGTCCACGAGCATCGAGGGTGGCCCATTGCCATGCCGGGAAATCAATGCCGATACCAGGACTCCAGGATCGATAACCGTTCTGGGTAACCGCTGCATGTCGGTCCTAGTTGTCAACCTGCTTCAATTCGCTACGCATTGCATGAAGTTCTTCGTAGGCAATGATCATTGCTTCGTCTTCATCGGGAAGGTCATCGTTGTTCCAGATCCGTTGCAGGAACTGCCGTCCGAGGTAGCGACGAAGTGCCTCCTCGACGATCTCACTCTCTTCCCGGTCGGTGTGTTCTGCAAGATCGCGGGCTGAGCGCGCGAGGTCCTCATCGATGCTTAACGTCATTAATGTGCGTCCCATAGAGACAATCCTGCCACTTTGAGTCAGATGTGAATTGCAAGAGAATCATACTACTACCATGATATGAGAGAGGGCGTCGGCACGATGAATCGGAAGTGCCTACTCTGGCAAACCTTGCGCGTACTTTCTCAGGATTGCCTGGCCTGAGTAGCCGTTTGTTTCAAGCTCCCGGCAAAGATGTTCGAGTGCGTACAGAATCTCAGCTGCTGTATCAGATGAGAGATCTCCAGTGCGCAATGCATCGGCAAACTCATCGGCGTCGAGCAGGTCATACCGGCAACCTTCGAAAAGATGCACGTCCAGAAATCCGTCGGTAACCCGCCACATCGGCCCGTCCGCTACGGCCGGGTCCGGCTCGAGTTTCCAGAAATCCATGCCTGGACCATAGTTCTCGCGGAACGTGAAGCGATTGACGGTCCAGCACCTGGCTGAAATGATCCACGTCTCCCGGTAGGTGAAGTCCTCTTCGTTGTCGACATGTCGAGCGCAATAGAGGTTGTTGCCTGCGATTTCGAGCCGGTCAAGGGTTACGCGCTCGATATCAAGCCGTCCGGCAATGCGCGATGTCGTGTCAATCCAGTATCCGCCTTGAGCCATCTGCCATCCTGTCGCCTGAAAAACAGAACCTACCCCCTCGAACGGAAGGGTCATGCTAACCATCCGAAGGGGTCAACCTGCCTACCCCCGGACAGCTTTTGCCGATTCGCAGCACCTTCTAGAGTGACGGTACACAAACAATACTCGGAGTGTGCCCTGCGGTTACCGAGGAGGAGGACTGAACGATGGTCCCTGGAGTATTTCAGTACCACCAGGCAGCGAGTCTACCTGAAGCGTTCTACCTGTTGGGAGAACATGGTGAGGACGCCAAGATTCTGGCCGGTGGGCAGAGCCTGATTCCGCTGATGCGGTTCCGGCTGGCCCAGCCGTCTCATCTGATCGATATCAACCGGATCCCCGGCCTGGATGGCATCGTGGAATCCGATGGCTGGTTGCGGATTGGCGCACTGGCCCGGGAGACGGCTGTCGAGCGGGCAGCGATTGTTCGCGATCGCTATCACCTGCTCGCCGAAACCGCCGATGTCGTCGCAGATCCGATCGTTCGCAACCGGGCGACGATTGGCGGAAATCTGGTACATGCCGATCCGGCCAACGACCACCCGGCAACGATGCTGGCCTACCAGGCAGTGGTCGAGGTCGCCGGCCCGAATGGTGACCGCGAGATTCCGATTGATGACTTCTTCGTCGATGCGTTCATGCCGGCGCTGGAAGCCGGCGAGATCATGACGGCGATCCGTATCCCCACGCCAGGGCCACGCTCTGGCGGTGCCTACGAGAAGTTCGAGCGCAAGGTTGGCGACTACGCCGTTGCTGCGGCAGCTGTGCAGCTCAGTCTGAACGAGGATGGTTCTGTCGGCCAGATCGGCATTGCCACGACAAACCTGAACTTTGTGCCGGTGCGCTCGTCCGAGGCGGAAGATGCGCTGACCGGTAACTTCCCGGATCAGGACGTGCTGAAGCAGGTGGCCGGTATTGCTGCCGACGCGACTGAACCAAACGGCGATCTGCGTGGATCGGCGGACTACAAGCGGGCTGTTGGCCGCACTGTCACCTTCCGTGCCCTCACCCGTGCCGTCGAACGCGCCCGCGCATCCCAGGAGGAACGATAGCCATGAGTATTCAGAAAGTACCCGTTACGATCACCGTCAACGGTGAAAAGCGGACGGCCGAGGTTGAGCCAAGGCGGCTGTTGGTTCATTTCATCCGGGAAGACCTGCAACTTACCGGTACGCATGTCGGTTGCGACACAACCAGTTGCGGTGCCTGCACCATCCATTGGAATGGCACGCCGGTGAAATCCTGCACCGTCTTCGCCGTCCAGGCTGATGGTGATGAGATCTCCACCGTCGAAGGTTTGGAGCAAGGCGGCAAGCTGCACCCGATTCAGGAAGGGTTCTGGGAGGAGCATGGACTCCAGTGCGGTTTCTGCACGCCGGGCATGATGATGACCAGCGTTGACCTGCTATCGCGCAATCCGAACCCGTCCGAACTCGAGATTCGCCAGGCGATCTCCGGAAATCTTTGTCGTTGCACTGGCTATACCAACATCATCAAATCGATCCAGAACGCTGCCGCCAAAATGAGCGACACGGCTGAGGCTCCCAAAGAAGTGGCCGAGATTACCGCAGACGGAGGAGCATAGAGCATGACTGAAACACCAATCCGAGGTATGGGCCACCGGGTCAAGCGCAAGGAAGACCCGCGAATGGTGCGTGGCAAGGGCAACTACGTTGACGATGTCACGTTGCCGGGCATGCTCCACATGGCGATCGTTCGCAGCCCCTATGCTCACGCGAAGATTCTGAATATTGATGCCTCTCGTGCGCTGGCGATGGATGGTGTGCTGGCGGTGATTACCGGAGCGGATCTCGAAGCTGCCGGACTGCACTGGATGCCGACACTGATGAGCGACACCCAGATGGTGTTGCCAACCGATCGCGTCGTCTACTACTCGCAGGAAGTTTGCGCTGTTATTGCAACCAGCCGCTATATCGCGGTCGATGCAACCTACGAGGTTGACGTAGAGTATGAGCCGCTGGAAGCGGTTGTCGATCCCTTCAAGGCGCTGGAGCCGGATTCGCCGCTGGTGCGGCCAGACAAGGAGACCGGCACTAATCACATCTGGCATTGGGAAGCCGGCGACAAGGAAGCGACCGACAAGATCTTCGAAGAGGCTGAGGTGATCGTTAAAGAGAACCTCTACATTCCGCGAATTCACGTTGCCTCGATCGAGACCTGCGGCGTTGTTGCAAGCTGGGATACCGCCAACGAAAAACTGACCGTCTGGATGACCAGCCAGGCACCACACGCCCATCGCACGGTTTTCTCATTGGTCAGCGGTATTCCCGAAAGCAAGATCCGGATCATTTCGCCGGATATCGGTGGCGGATTCGGTGGCAAGGTGCCGGTCTATCCAGGCTATGTCATTGCAACCGTTGCAACGCTCACCACCGGCCGGCCGGTGAAATGGATTGAAGACCGCTCCGAGAACCTGCAGGCAGACTCTTTCGCCCGCGATTATCACATTGAGGCTGAACTGGCGGCGGACCGCAACGGCAAGATGCGTGGTTTGCGGGTGAAGACACTGGCCGACCATGGCGCGGCTGATGCTGCTGCCAATCCTTCGAAGTTCCCGGCCGGGCTCTATAGCATCGGAACCGGTTCCTACCAGTTTGAATCTGCCCACTTCGGTGTCGACGGTGTCTATACCAACAAGGCTCCCGGCGGGGTGGCCTATCGTTGTTCGTTCCGGGTAACCGAGGCGGTCCATATGATCGAACGTATGGTCGATGTCCTGGCCGACGAGCTTGACCGGGATGCTGCTGACCTGCGATTGCAGAACTTCATCCAGCCGGAGCAGTTCCCGTACAAGTCCCCGACCGGCTGGGAGTATGACAGCGGCAACTACCCGGCAGCGCTGCGCAAGGTGCTCGATCGCATCGGCTACGACGATCTGCTCAAGGAGCAGGCCGAGAAGCGCGAACGTGGCGAGTTGATGGGCATTGGTCTCAGCACCTTTACGGAAATTGTCGGGGCCGGCCCGTCCGATACCTTCGACATTCTCGGGATCAAAATGTTCGATAGCGCCGAAATCCGGGTTCACCCGACAGGCTCGGCAATTGTCCGGATTGGTGTGCAGACACAGGGACAGGGTCACGAGACAACCTTCGCCCAGATCGTCGCCGAGGAACTGGGTCTGCCGGTAGAGAACATCGTCGTTGAGCATGGCGATACCGATACTGCACCCTATGGCCTCGGCACGTATGCCAGCCGCAGCACGCCGACTGCTGGCGCTGCAACAGCGATGGCTGCCCGCAAAATCCGCGAAAAGGCCCGGCAGATCGCTGCTCACCTGCTGGAGACCGATGCTGAAGACCTTGAGTGGGAAGACTATGCCTTCCGCGTCAAGGGTGCGCCGGAGCGTTCCAAGACGATGGCCGATGTCGCCTTCGCGGCGTACACCAACCATCCGAAGGGTATGGAAGCCGGACTGGAAGCGACCAACTACTATGATCCGCCAAACCTGACGTTCCCGTTTGGTGCCTATATCTGTGTGGTTGATATCGACCGTGGGACAGGCAATGTCAAGGTACGCCGCTTCCTGGCGCTCGATG
>CAZRNC010000195.1:0-5899 GCA_964601285.1 uncultured Thermomicrobiales bacterium
GGTTTCGATCAATGCTGCAATGCCGGACGCGTTGCTGATGGCGCCCGGAGAGTAGACACTCCGCAACTCGCGTTCCGCCAGCAGGAGAACAGCAAGGAGGGTGACCAGGGCCGGGAGCAGCAAGAACCAACGAACGGTGGTGCCACCGTCGACGACGGCAACAATCGTGATCAAGCCGGCGACCAGCGAGCTCAGAACGACGGTCATTTGCAGCCAGCTATAGATGTGGCCAGCATGGCGGCTTGAGAGTAGCCCGACCTTGGCGGTGTCCAGCGTGGCGGTGACAATGACCCGGCGGACCTCTTCATCAGCTGGCGGAATGAGGCCGAGGATGTTCACCGACTCGGTTTGTGGCAAATAGCGATCGAGGCGGATGACACCCTGAGCGTCGGTGACCAGCAGGATCAGGATGATTGCAATGGCGAACAGGCCAACAACCGGTATGAGCATCGCGGCAACAATGGTAACGAGCGATATCCCTGCCAGGATGAGGTCGAGCCGGTATCCGGTTCCGTGCACGTTTGTCTTGAGCCGTGCTGCCGGCAATCCTTCGTTGGCGAATGCGTCGATCAGGTAACTGGCAGCGTCCGATTCAGCGCTGCTACCGGCGGGCCGCGGGCCGATCGTCTCTGCCAGTGCCAGAACGTGCGGATTTGCCGAGCCACCTGGTTCGTCGTTCTGCTGAACGACTGGCACATCCCGGGTTTCAGGTTCGCCAGCGGGTTGCTCCAGCGTTTCCGGCTGTTCGCTCATCGTTTGCCACCGTTTCATTCGTACGTGTTGTCTTGTATTGTACGGGCCATGGCCGACCGTGGATACCATCAGTTCGGGTATCGAGTAACGAGGGTGGCGCTCCCCGGCGGCTTGGGGTATTCTCAAGCCACTGGCAACCACGTTGCCCTGGTTCGGCGACAGGCTCCGATGTTTGAGGGTGAACAGGTGTTACAAAAGGTTTTTGACTGGGTTCGCGGTGATTTCTCCCAGCCGGAAGAATGGCCGGTATGCCCGGTTCATCATGAGCCAATGGAACTCTTTCGAACGGTCGGTACCCCGACCCGTTTCACCGACCAGGAGAGCGTTCGCTACACCCTGCTGTTTCGCTGCCCGGTAGATCTCTGCAACGAGTCCCAGGAACGCGATCGGCTTCGGAGCCAGATTCCGGTTCCGGGCGAAACCACCGCGCGACCCTCCTGGGCCAAGCGCGAATCCTAGGGTAGAACGTTCCGGGTGGCCGGCAGCACCACATCGCAATCCCGTCTGGAACATCTTCTTGTCCGCGCAGACTGGCCGGAGGCGACGCTTCCGGATTACGCCGGTGGCTCCATTGCCAACCTGCCAGCCTCCATTCTGCTCGGGATGGGTATTCACCGCTCCCGGATGCAACCTCCGATGCTGCGATCATTGCGGCCGGAGCTTTTGCCGTTGTCGTTGATACACAACGCACGCGTTGTGATCATGCTGGTCATCGATGGCCTCGGTGTGGAGAATCTCGCCTGGGCTAACCAGCAGGGCGCTGTCGAGTTCCTCGCTGGCAGCCAGTGGAGATCGCAGATAACATCGGTCTTTCCTTCGACAACTGCTGCAGCGTTAACGACCCTCCAGACCGGCGTAGCTCCGGCAGGGCATGGTATCGCCGGTTATACGCTCTATCTTGAGGAGCAGGCCGCGACGGTGAACGTTGTCGGATGGAAGTCGGTTGGTGGGGTGGAACTTGCCAATTCACTCCCGGAGCCGGTTGGGTTCAGTGGCGTTCAGACAATCTATTCCCGGCTGGATGCTGCTGGTATCGAGACAGCGGTCGTTGCCAATCATGAATTCTCCGGGTCAACACTGACCAATATCCATTCACCTGGCGTCACCTATTACGGGCATCGCACTCCAGCTGAACTTGCGGGGATGCTGCTCCGGGAAACGCAACGTCCTGGCCGGCGCTTCATCTACGGCTATTGGGATGGTTTCGATGCGCTGTCGCACACCTGGGGGCCGGAAAATGATGTCGCGTTGAACGAACTCTATGTGCTGGACCAGGCGCTAGGGCGAGGCTTGCTGACACCGCTTGCCGCAGCGGGTGGGGATGTTGTTCTGGTGGTTGTTGCCGATCACGGACATATCGGGATTGACCAGGATCAGGTTGTTTCACTCAAGGAGCACCTGGCGTCGTTTGGCGGAGAACGGCCAATACCTACCGGAGACCGCCGGGCGACCGGGCTGTCCAATGCAAGCAGTGCTGCTCGGGCGCATCTTGCTGAGGTGGCAGGAGACGGCGGCGTCATTTTGCCGGTTCAGGATGCTGTTCGGGCGGGGCTATATGGCCCGGGCAAGCCGCACCCGGAATTGCTTTCACGAATCGGGGAGACGTTGTTGCTCTCCCGAGGCAACGCAGCATTTGTCTTTCCCCAGTCAAACAATGTCACCGCAGGCGGTCACGGTTCGCTCACCAGCCGCGAGATGCTCGTCCCGCTGCTGGGCTGGCGATTCTGACAAAGATCGTTGGCTGCTACTGGACTAGATGAATTGCCGGACAGCGTGGTCGATAACCATGGCTGCCAGCAGGGCTGCCAGGTAGTAGTTGGAATACTTGAAGAGCGGCCAGGCGAGACGATTGGTGTCTTCGCGGAACATCCGGATGGCGACAAAGACGAAACGCGCACCAAGGACGGCTGCGACAGATCCGTAGAGCCAACCTGCAACACCAGCCGGCACCATCAGCAACGTGATGGCGACGAGCAGTAGCGCATAGAGCACAATCCGGCGGCGGGTTTCGTGGTCGCCGTGGGTCACTGGCAGCATGGGGATGCCGGCCCGGCGGTAGTCATTCGCCTTTAGCAGTGCCAGGCTCCAGAAATGGGGCGGCGTCCAGTAGAAAACCAGCGCGGCGATCAGGAATGCTCCGAGGCTGAGTGATCCGCTGGCTGCGGCCCAACCGACGAGTGGCGGGAATGATCCGGCCGCACCCCCGATGACGATATTCTGCGGGGTTGTGCGCTTCAGCCGGCGTGTATAGATTTCGACGTAGAAGATGTTGCCGGCCAGTGCCATTGATGCTGCCAACGGATTCGCCCAAACCGCAAGCACGAGCACCGATGCTCCGCTGAGAATGTAGCCCCAGGCTCGTACCTGATGAGGCGTAAGGCCACCGGTCGGGATGGGACGTTTGCGGGTGCGGGCCATAACGCCATCGATATCGCGGTCGTGGTAACAGTTCAGCGCACTTGCCCCGCCAGAGGCGAGCGCTCCACCGAGCATGGTGATCAACACCAGCCCGAGCGAAGGCCAGCCCTGGCTTGCGATGAGCATCGCACCCAGTGTGGTAACCAGTAGTAGCACCATGATGCCGGGCTTCATAACTCGCAGGAAATCGCGAACCAGTTCCTTTAACTTTGCCGGTCGAGGGATGGATAGGGGTCCGGAGTCCATCGTCAGGCTGGTTCCGTAAGCGAGTGCAACAAAGCCGGCCCAGCCAGCTATTGCCAATCCCAGCGCGGTTGCAGGAACGATTGCCGGTGTGTTTACGAACGCTGGCAATGCCCCGAGCGTTGCCGCCAGCGCAAGCGCGACCGACGACAGGATGACCAGCAATCGGGATGTGGTGTTTGGGACGAGTCTCGCCGGAGATCCGGTGAGCACCATGCCAACCAGCATGGCGAGAATTGAGACGGTTACGGCAAGCGCTGCGGCCATTCCACCTGGTTGCCCGGCGGTCATCGACGTCAGTGCCCCCGCTTCAACACGGTTCCCGAAGAGCACGGCCAGTGGTGTTAGCGCAACGATCCCGCGAACGATGCCTGCTGCGCCAGGGTCGACACTGATCGCCGGACTTGATGCAATCAACTCGCGGCGAATGGCAATGGTGGCGGCGCTTAGCGTGCCAGCAACAACGAATGCCAGCAGCAGGTGGACGCCAGCAAGCAATCCAGGCAGGGCGCGAACGACTGCTGCGCCGCCAACGACCGATTGAAGCAGGATCAAGGCGAACGCAGCGGATGCCAGGACTACGACGCCGGTGTAGCGCTCGAGGCGAATCCGGGTGACGCAGACAAGGCCGGCAGAGAGCAGAAGAATGGCGAAGCTGCCGAATCTGTGGCCAATCATGAGTGTGTGTTCGGTGTTGGCAGGAGAGAGTTTGCCGTCACAGAGCGGCCAGCCGTTGCAGCTTTCGGCTGCACCGGTTGCCCCAACAAGAGCACCCAGCACTGCGATACCGATTGCCCAGACCAAAGCAGCGACCGAAAGGTAGAGGCTTAGACGAAGCGCCCCTGCTTCACTTGTCGATTGCGCTGAAACCTGTTTGCTTGCCTGCCCTGAATGCAAGGAAATGACCTATCTACCAGATGCCTTCCGCTCCCAGGCGGAGTTGGCAACCCCCCACGTCGCCCCTATTGTAGTGCCAACGTGCGACTCTTGCCATTGACTCCGCCGGTGCGGGACTGCGGGCAAGACATTGCAAGGAAGAGGGCAACGGATTGCCCCCTTCCTGTAGTGCTTGATGCCGGGATCGTGAATCGGCTGCTATTGACCGATGAGTTGGGTGATGCGAGAAACTGCGGCCTTGTCGTCGGACAGCAATCCATCGACAACCGCTGCCACCGAGTTCTTGCCATCAACGCCGAGCGTGGACGTTGCAGTCCATTCATCCTCTGGCAGTTCGCGAATCAGCGAAAGGATCGCCTCCCGTGCGGTGGCAAAGGCGGAAATCACTTCCCGTGTCGGCAGGGTAGCCGCATCCTCATGGATGGCCAGTGCTTCCTCCAGGGTAATCCGGGTACCGGCAGTACCCATCATGTTCTGGATCTCTTCTGCCTCAACACCATCGCGGTTGCCGAGAACCATGCGCTTGATGCTGTGCGAGGTCATCAGTTCACGGTCGCGCATCTCGCCAATGATTTCGTGAACCTGGGCCATTGAGCCGGTGCCGCCGCCGATCTCACCAGTGAGTTTGGGTCTCACCGTGAAGTTGAGATCTCGTACGGTAGAGATCAGCTCATCGATCTTGTCGTTGTGTGCCATTTGCCCTCCTGTCGGCCTATCCCCTGCGCCGTGGTTCCGGAAACAGTCATCCCGTGGAGCAGGGTTTGCATGGCCTTGGCCCCCGAGCTTCACACGGTGAAAGATGACAGCCGGATCGTATTGAACGTATAGTACCATTGCTGCGCGTGGCAGCGTTCCTGCTGCTTCTTTTTGCATGCCGACAACGCGTCATGTCGTTTGTGTGGCGACAGGCGGTGAATCGAGGGGGATCAGCGCGATGTCTTCACGACGCCGGACGCCGATGGTCTGTCCACTTTGCGGTGGAGAACTGTCCAACGTCCAGATCCGTCAGCTGGGCAAGGTAACCGCCGGGCTGAATTGGGAGATGCATAGCGGCGAGTGTGCCGAGCATGGTTGGTTTCAGGCCGAATTGATTTCGAAACCACCGCGCGAGATTTTCGCTGTCAGCCAACCGGGCGGAGTCGCACGGAAACTGGTGATTGGTGGCAAATCCATCTATGCTTTCCCGACAATTTGGGATTCTATTGGTGGCCGCAAGCCAGTCGATCCTTATGACCCGGATATGTGGGCAGTCGATTGGTCCCGGCTTCCCGGTAAGGCTGAAGAGGTAGTTCTCTCCGGCGTCTGACCTTTTCGGTATTTCTGTCTTCATTTTGCAGGATCGCGAGAGGCGCAGCGTGGAATCCGACCTCCAGCCCCCTGCCAGTCCGGATGGTCCCCGGTCGTTCCGGCCCGGATTGACTCCACTCTCCCTGTTGGTGGTGTTGGTGATCTTTTACCTGTTCAT
The DNA here is from genome assembly GCA_964601285.1 of uncultured Thermomicrobiales bacterium. Classification (GTDB taxonomy): domain Bacteria; phylum Chloroflexota; class Chloroflexia; order Thermomicrobiales; family CFX8; genus CAYWXR01. Next base: position 5,777 of record CAZRNC010000195.1, read on the forward strand.
TCAGGTGCAGATTGTCATCATGCTGCTGCTGTTTGCCATTCTGTTTGCCACGGTCATTGAACGCCCGGTTATCAAACTGGAGCGCCGTGGATTTCCCCGAGCTGCTGCGATTCTGGCAGTCTA
>CAZRNC010000196.1:0-5812 GCA_964601285.1 uncultured Thermomicrobiales bacterium
AAACGTATGTCCGGGAAACGCAGACGCGCTACGGCTACCAGCACGTCTGGACAGGGCATCTCGCACGCGAGAGTCTCTACGAGAAGTCCGGCCACCTGGAGCACTACGCCGACGTGATGTTCCCGCCGATGGTCGACGACGACGTACGCATGCGGCTCAAACCGATGAACTGCCCGTCGCATATGACGCTCTTCAACCAGCAGATGCACTCGTTTCGTGATCTGCCGCTGCGCTATGCCGAGTTTGCGACGCTCTATCGCTATGAGAAGAGTGGCGAACTCGCCGGGCTGACACGTGTCCGGTCGCTCACGCAAGACGACTGTCACATCTTTTGTGAAGAAGACCAGGTCGGCGAGGAGTTCGGCCGGGCACTCGACCTGATCGTCGAAATCCTTGACACATACGGTCTCACGGATTACCGCATCCGGCTCTCGCTGCGAGGCGAAGAGGGCAAGTTTGTCCAGGACGATGAGAAGTGGACGAAAGCCGAGAAGGCGCTCCGTGACGCACTGGATGAGAAGGGTGCCAACTACTTTGAAGCCGAGGGCGAGGCTGCGTTCTACGGCCCCAAGGCAGACTTCATGGCCAAGGACGCACTCGGCCGCGAATGGCAGCTCTCGACGATCCAGGTCGACTTTGTCCAGCCGGAGCGGCTCGGTTGCAGCTATATCGGCAGCGATGGCCAGACGCACACGCCAGTCGTTATCCACCGTGCTGTAACGGGCACGACGGAACGCTTCCTCGGCGTGCTGATCGAGCATTACGCAGGAGCGTTCCCGGTCTGGCTATCGCCGGTGCAAGCCGTCATTGTTCCGATTGCCGACCGCCATGTTGAGTATGCCGAGTCGGTTGCCAGCCGGTTGCGGGAAGCCGGCATCCGGGTCGAGGTTGACGCAGGCAGTGACCGGATGCAGAACAAGATCCGCAATGCACAGCTGCAGAAGGTTCCCTACATGCTGGTAACCGGCGACCGCGAGGCTGAAGCTGACCAGGTTGCGGTACGTCTCCGGACGAATGAGAACCTGGGCGCGATGCCGGTCGACGAGTTCCTTGAGAAAGTCACCGGGCTGGTGAACAGCAAATCACAGGAACTTTCCTAGTTTCCGTGACGCGAGCCTGCCTCTGGCGTTATGCTAGAGGCAGGCATTGATCGCGAACGAACAGGCGTAGCGTTGGACAGTTCAGGCAACAGTATGCTACCGCCCGGTAATGAGCACGCGGACCTCCGCCGCGTGCTCATCATTGCTGTCCGGATGTTGTTAGTTACCTTCACCATCATGGTTGTGGCCTATATCGTCTGGCTGACACGGGTTGCGCTCTCCCCGTTCCTGCTCGGAGCACTCATCTTCTACATCCTCTTCCCACTGGTCAACCGCATCGAACGCCTCATCCCGGATCGCGGCATTCTCCACCATGTTCGCCGCACGATCGCCGTGCTGACGGTGTATATCTTCGGCTTTGTCATGCTCTTCGTCATGCTCATGACATTTGGGCCTGTGCTCTACCGGGAGACTGTCGAGCTGGGAGAGAACATCCCCGATTACTGGGATACGCTTCAGGTCGAAGGCGAATACTGGATCGAGCGCTACGAACGCGATGTGCCAGAGAGCATCCGCATCCAGATAGAGAGCAACCTCGACCAAATCGGATCCATGATTGCCGAAGCAATCCGGACCGGCGTGCTCGCCACGATCGGCACAGTTAGCAGGTTTATCGGGATTATCCTCGGCTTGCTGATTCTGCCGCTCTGGATTTTCTACGTCCTCAAGGACCAGCGCCAGGGATCGCGTGTCTTCTACGGAATGTGGCCGGAGCAGGTGCGGCCCGATGTCCGTAACATTGTCGGCATTATTGACTATGTGCTGGGTCGCTACATCCGCGGACAACTGTTCCTCGGGTTGGTTGTCGGACTGGTGTCCGGTATCGGGTTCTGGCTGATTGGTGTGCCGCAGCCGGCAGCTCTTGGTGTCGTTGCCGGTTTGCTGGAGATGGTGCCGATTCTCGGCCCCTGGATCACGTTCATCATTGCAGCGCTGGTGGTGCTGGCGACTGATCCTTCAAAACTGGTCGCGGTTGCCATACTCTGCTTCATGGTGCAGCAACTGGAAAACACGTTCCTCGTTCCACGAGTCCAGGGAACAGCGGTTTCAATTCATCCAGCCATGATTATGGTGCTGCTGGTAATCGGCGGGTCCATCGGTGGGCTGATCGGTATCATTGCGATCGTGCCACTGGCGGCAGTCGGCCGGGATGTCTTCCTCTACCTGCACCGCCGCCTTTCCGGCAAGATCATCCTGAACGCGAAGACCGGACTGCCGATGCGAGTTGACGATCCGGAGTTGCCACCAGAACCACGCAACCCGGCCCAATAAGCAGGTGTCGATCCTGGGCAGCTTTCCTGGCATCCCGGACTTGCGCCTCCACCTCAGCAACCGTCATCGCTGCAATTCCGTGCTCATCAATGCCGGCAACCATCGCCTTGCCTGGATACCTGCTGGCAACGTCCGAAATCGACGGCCCAACCAGGCGATCATGCCAGTTGAGGGCATGCCCTTCATAACTCGCGAGCAGGTCGAAGAAGGTGTTCTCGCCGTGAATGTGGATCATCGTGAACCGGCTACCGCCATCGCGGATAGCATCCAGGACCGGTTGATCGTAAGCCACGCCGAACTCGGCATACTCCTCTTCGGTCACCATGTCCGATGTCGCGCACTGCGACGCGAAGAAGACACCGTCAGCACCGCCGGCCAGCGACGCGCGGGTCACCTCTACCGTCACGTCACGAATCGCCGCCAGCGCAGCATGGACAGCCTCAGGATGGGTGCGAAGGTGTTCGATGACTCGACCATCGGATAGCTTGTTTGCGATCGTCAACGGGCTGAATATCGTCTGCAACACCGGGATGTCTTCGCCAAGCCCGTTGCGAACCAACCCGCAAGCGGCGATCACTTCGGCGTTGAAGCCAGACATGACCGCAATCCGCTCGACCGATTTCCAGTCCTCGACAGACTGGATCGGATAGTGCGTCGTTTCACGGGTTCCGCCGGCTGCCCCCTGGTATTCGCTGACGAGTCCCCAGTCAATCGTGGCATAGTCGCCCGGTGGCATCAGCTTGATGAAGTCCAGGTCCAGCTTTTCCTGCCAGGCGATCGTTGAATCTGCAAGTGCCGCCGCGCTCTGGTCAGCGTTCGGGAAATGGCTCCAGAGGCTGACCGGTGGGTGATCCAGTTCCTCCCCGGCCAATGCTGCTTCAACCCGCTCCCACTTCGTCATCTCCGCCACTGTATCCCCCTTCTGATCACCGTAGGGGCGCAATGAATTGCGCCCGTTCTTGTGCTCCTGCGTTCAGGTGGGCGCAATTATGAAGTTTAACTTGTTGATTCGGTAGTCAGAGAAGACCAGTCCAAGCCCGTCATCCCGAGCGTAGTCGAGGGACCTCGAGAGTCGGATCTCTTGGGAGGCGTCAAGCTTCGAAGGTCGAGGTCCCTCGACTACGCTCGGGATGACGATACAAGATGGTCGCTCCTGATTACCGAATTGACGAGCTAACTTTCATAATTGCGCCCCTACAATCAGAAAATAACCTCTGGTCCTGTCATACTGCAAACCTCACTAAGCGCGGTCCGCTGTATCCTTGCCGAACAGTGCCGACATCTCAAGTACAAATCGCTCTTCGTCGGCAATATCCAGCCGGTAGGAGTCATCGGTCGCCCCAAGCGGACTCGACGGGATAAGAATTTTCACCCAGCCCTCAAACGCAGCACGACAGACCAGATCAGTTACTTCCGACTCGAACTTACTGTAGCTGACACCGGGATCAAGCGCCGCGTAGTAGCGTTCGCCCATGCCGTTGGCGGTCCAGATCATCCGGATCATCGTACGGTGACGTGATGCCAGTCCGGACGCAACCATTTCCTGGGCCATGACGCCGCGTGCAAACGCGGCCATCCAGCCCAGCTCCCGCATCGGCGCTCCGCAGATCGGGCACTTCCCGCCCGGCGCGTCGTCATGTTCGAACGACCGCCGGCAGGAGTCACACCAGAGATACGTCTTTGCCACGTTCGACCAACCTGCACATTTCGACGTGTCTAACCTTGATCACATACCGGCTACCTGATAGTGTCTCGAGGGCGACAATCGCGCCCCGCCGGTTCCACAGAGAGGATAACCCCTCCCGTGTCTGCATTGCATGCATCGATCTATACGATGTCTTTGCTGCTGACTGGTGGCCTGACCCTTTGGGCACTCTTCTTCATTGCAACCGGCCGCGCAGTTGATGGAGCATTCCGTTCGACCTATGTTCTGATGGTCGGTGTTTCCATCCTCCAGGGTGTAATCGGCCTGATCATGGTGATTGAAGGCATGGGGGCGGGGCGGACGATCCACTATCTGTATGGTGTCAGTGTGATCGTCTTCATGGCCGCCGGCTACGTCTTCGCTACCCGTGGCGACCAAAGCCGCGAAGCCCTCATCCTCGGCTTCATCTCCGCCACCGCCTTCGGCCTCATCCTCCGCGCCGCCGACACGGCGTTCGGGTAGGACAAGTCTGGATCAGAACCGATCACACTCGCAATATCGACTTCCGTCATCCCGTGCGAAGTCGAGGGACCTCGCTCGGGAAGACGGATTTGGCCCAGCCTTCGCTATGCGACGACGCCCGTACCACCCAGCAACATGGATGCCCCGGTGGGAAATCCCACCGGGGCATTGCATTCACGTTGGTTTGGTCGCCAGGGCTACTCTTCGCCGGCGGACCGGTCGGACCAGCGCTGGAGCCAGTGGGTACACAGGATACCGAAGATAAAGACCGTGAAGACGATCAGTAGCTCCATCGCCTCGCTGACAGTTCCGAAAACCATCTTCAGGACTCCTTCTTCGTCAGCCTACTCGAGGCTCAGCAGATATTCGATGACCAAATCAATATCGTCATCAGACAGTCCGAGCGAAGGCGCTGCCGGCATAGCAGTACCCGGTTTGATCGATTGCGGATCATGCAACCATTCCGAGAGTGCTTCGGCGTTTACGTCGATCCCAACAACTTCGGTTGTTTCCAGCGATCCCAGATTTGAGAGGTCCGGCCCGACACCGCCACCGGCAGGGTGACAACTGGTGCAATTGGCATTGAAAATCGCCTCACCTGGATTACTATCAGGATCCGGCGTCGGTGCCGGTGGCGGTGTTGCCGGAACACCACCATGCAGCTCCAGATCCAGTTCGTGCGTCAGGTCCCACGCACCGGCACGAATGAGATTGATCAGATCATCAACTTGCTGGGTGTTAAGCGGCCCGCCATGTGCGACTGCCCATGCCGGCATGATCGCGCCGCGACCACGTTCGATCGCATCGCGGATCACCTGCTCCCGGGCCGGTGCAAGGGCTGGATCCTCAGTGGTGTTCTGGGCTGTATTCAGCGGCACACCCTGGCGGCCCTCGCCGGCGGCACCTTCGCCACCGTGGCAGGAAAGGCAGAAATCAACGTAGAGTTCGGCTCCCCGGTGAATCGAGGTGTCGAAGTGTCGCTCGGCAGCTGTCTCCCGGCGGCTTTCCTCGTTGAGAAGGTAAACGACAACAATGCTGATGACGATCACCAGTCCCATTGCAACGATTGTTGCTTCGCGCTGTGCGGACCTCACTAGACTGTTTCCTTCTCTATTCCGGTCCGCCACACCTGAACGATGCGAACGGCCCGGCCCCTCTCCCGGAAATCTGTCTCTACCCTAGACAGGCGTCGCCTGCGATGGATCATAGCCGTGTCGTTCGCTGATTTCGCCGGTGTTCACCAGGAGATTCCCGGCATCATCGACCGAAACTT
>CAZRNC010000197.1:0-5798 GCA_964601285.1 uncultured Thermomicrobiales bacterium
GACGCAATGCGTCCGGCTGTTTGCGTCTCATTGGGAAGCGGCGCTAGGAAATCGCGACCTCACGGGTCATGTGATGATTCACCCAGAGTCCCCCGGCCGAGATGGCGAGGATGATCAGCGCTGCGAATCCGACTGGCAAGACATCGCGCACTCCTTCGTTGATGGCTGCACTCCAGCCCCATTCCTCACTCAGGATGAAATCGTTCAGAAGCAACGGGATGCTGGCGACCGGAATCAACAACGTGGCCACGATCGGCCCAAACCGCTTGTACCCCGATCCGATCAGGAGACCGCTGGTCATATAGGCGACATACGTCCCAAGGCAGACCGCAAAGACTCGCAAACCATTGGAAATCGAATCGAAGACCATAGGCCGGTCGAGCGAGTCCTTGATGCTCAACGAACCGTAAATGACCTCTTCGACGCCAAAGCCGATCGTTTGGAGCAATGCAACCACCAGTGAAATGCTCAGGATGAAGGCCGCCCCGCCGATGGCGAAGTTGCGACGGGTCATGCCATTTGCCACATACATCGTGATGAACATTGGCGTCATGATGATTCCGAAAACACCCAGCATGACCGTCGAGACGGAGTGAGTAAACAACCAGACACTATGGTCGGTGCCCACAACCCACCAGGCGATACCTGCCTGGACGGTGGTAACCGCAAGGGCAACCCAGATCCAGAGCCGGGTGATTGCGTAGTATGTGATCCCAAGTCCCTGCTCAACGGCAACTTGCTGCGGATCTTTCGTGTGATGCATCTCTATCTATCCGTTCGTTCCTACAGGAGAACCTGGCAACTAGCTGATCGCAACATTCCGCATGATCAACCGGTTCAGATACAGCCCGGCTCCGAGCGCTGCCGTAGAAATCAAGATGGCTACCAGCACCGAGATCTCGATGTCGCCGGCGAGCCTGCCGGGCAACGAGAAGTAAAGCCGGGCAGGTCCGATTACTGTCATTGGATCCCATGCCCAATCGCTGCCAACCAGAAACTCCACGAGCGGTACCGGGGCAATTGCTATCGGAAGAAAGAGGAAGCCGCCAGTCCAGCTCCAGCGATAGAAGGCAACACCGGCCGTCCATCCGCCGCACATATACACAGCGTTCAACAGGACGTAGCTAGCAAACACTCCCAGTGCATGAACTACAGACCCGTAGACGGTCGGGTCATTCAACACATGCTGGATGCCGGCCAGGTTATAGATGATCTCCTCGATACCGAACCCGACCATGGCGAAAGTGCCGGCAATCAATCCACAGGCAATAATCGTTGCCAGAGCACCGGTGGCGTAATGCCGCCGGGTAACTCCCTGAGCGATGTATCGCGGCATTACAACGCCGCCGGCAATCGCCCCGACCACCGAGAGGTAGATTGGCGAAAGCGACATGGCCGCCGCCCAGACGCTCGCGTCAAACTCATGGACAATCGCAATACCGATGCGAAGCATCAGCCCGACGAGGATCACGCCCGGCCACCAAAAGACCATGATTGTCGCAATGCTGGACCGCACCTGGCTGATGCCGACTTCTTCAATCGTTCGGATTGGAGCTACTGTCACTTTTCTGCCTCCGCCCCGGTCAGATGCACGAACAGGTCCTGCAGCGTCAGCGGTTCCAGCTCCAGCCCAAGCTCCGTTGCCTGGCGGCGACGATTTTCAGCAATCGCGCCATAGACTGTGCTGGATTTCGTGCCGCCCAGCCGGCGTTCTCCGAGAACCTTCAGGTCCTGAGTGAACTCATCGACCGCGCTGGCCGGGCCGGTGACCGCCGCGCCACGCCCTCGTAGCGCCTCGGTTTCATCGTGAATCACGAGTCGTCCCTTGTCGATGATGACAACCTCTTCAAAGAGGGCTTCCACCTCCTGAATGAGGTGCGTCGAGAGGACGATCGTGCGTGGGTACTCAAGGTAATCCTTGAGCAGTTCGTCGTAGAAGATGTAGCGTGATGGAGCATCCATCCCCAGGTAGGTTTCGTCGAACATCGTCAGAGGTGTACGGCCTGCAAGACCGATAATCGCGCCGGTCATCGACTTCATGCCGCGGGACATCTTGTCGATCGTCCGGTCCAGTGGAAGCCCGAATCGCTCAACCAGATGGTCGGCATAGTCCTGATCCCAGTTGGGACGGAGATCAGCAACGAATTCGAATGCATCCTTGGCTTTGCTATCGGTGTCGACGTCCAGACTCTCGCGGATCAGGCAGATCTGGCGCATCAACTCGGCGTTTTCAAACGGGTCCTGGCCATCGACCAGCACACTGCCTCCGGAAGGTTTCCGGAACGAAGCCAGAATCGTCAGCAAGGTCGTCTTGCCGGCTCCGTTGCGGCCGAGCAGACCGTGAATTTTGCCGCCTTCGAGCGAAAACGACAGATCGTCTATTGCAGTAACCTTGCCGAAGTTCACCGACAGGTTGCGGATTTCAACTGGCAGCGTCATTGGGCCTCCTTGCCCTTCGTGGCTTCAATGCGGGCGACAACATCGTCGAGCGAGATGCCGATCATCTGTGCTTCATGAATCATCGGTTCGAGTACGTCTTCAAAGAATCGTTGGCGACGATCAGCCAGCAGCGTTTCACGTGCGTCTGCGCTGACGAACATGCCGATTCCGCGCATCTTGTACAAGATTCCCTCCTCAACAAGCTGCTGAAAAGCTTTAGCTGCGGTAGCCGGGTTGATCCGGTAGAAGCTCGCGTACTGATTGGTGGACATCACCTGGGCATCAGCGGCCAGCGTCCCGTTCAGAATCTCATCCCGAATCCGGTCAGCTATCTGGACGTAAATTGGTCGTTCATCGTTGAACACGAACCCCTCACACTTCAGTGGTTCTTTAGTTGACTAATGAACCATAACACCCATGAACCGTGGGTGTCAAGTGAGTTTGCTCGAGTTACCCCAATTCGTATGTTTCAAATGAAATGGGCTATTTGATCGTCATCCCGAGCGAAGTCGAGGGACCTCGAGCCTCGAAACCTGACGTCTCCCAAGAACGATCCGCCTCACGAGTTCCCTCGACTTCGCTCGGGATGACGGATAGAGTGGCGTGCCCAAGCCAAGACCGGAAGTCTTTTAAACATGACTCGTCAACCACCTGTATTGCCGAAAACGGCGGATGACCGTAGAGTGTCAGGAGTCTGGACTGGCGTCGCAATTCAGGAATGCAGGTTCTGGAGACTATGCAGATCACCTTGAAATTCTTCGCAGTCGTCCGCGAACGGCTTGGCCAAAATGAACGCATCGTTGAACTACCCGAGGGCAGCACGATCAACGACGTCCGCGAAATGGTGAACACCATGGCCGGCGACCATGCACCGCTGGTCGAACGGTCGATGACCATGCTCAACCAGGAATATGCCAACCGCGACGAACTGCTTTCCGATGGCGATGAGGTGGCTTTCATTCCGCCTGTCAGTGGTGGCGGTCACTTCCGGGTACATGACCAAGAACTCGACCAACAAGCGGTCTCGGCCAGCGTTGAGAGTGGTGGCGCCGGCGCGATTGTGACCTTCGCCGGGGTTGTCCGCGACAATGCGCGTGGGCGCTCAGTCAAATGGCTTGACTACGAAGCCTATCCCGAAGCGGCGGAAAAGATGCTGGCTAAAATCGGCGACGAGATGCAGGACCGCTGGGAGTTGAACGGCGTCGCAATCGAACACCGGACCGGCCGGCTTGGTGTTGGCGAGGCGAGCGTCGTCATCGCAGTCTCCTCAGCGCACCGTGAAGCGGCGTTTGCCGCTACTGCCTATGCAATCGAGCGTATCAAGGAGATTGTCCCGATCTGGAAGAAGGAATTCTACGAAGATGGCGAGGTCTGGATCGGTAGCGAGCATGACTACCAGGTCGAGACCGGGCGAATTCAGGGTTAGAAGGTTTGCCGCAGCACTGGCTGCCGGCGCACGATGAAGGAGGTTCAGGTTGGTAACGCTTGACGATCTGCTGAAGATGGTGGACGACGCCCACCAGGAAACGATCGAACTGACCCAGGCGCTGGTCAGGATCCCCTCGGTCAACACCGGCAAGAACAACGAGGCTCCCTGGCCGCGTTCCGGCAAGCCGGCGCCAGGCGAGGAGTATCCGCCGGCACTTCGCTATTTCGACGCTACCGGAACCGAGCCAACCGGCGATGAATTCCCGGCAGCGGAGCTGATCCGCGACAAACTGGCAGCCGACGGCATTGACTCCACGATCTACAAGTCGCTCGAGAATCGCGCCAGCGTTGCTGCACGACTGTCCGGCAAACCGGGGAACGCCCGCTTGCTGATGATGTCTCACATCGACGTCGTCCCGGTCGAGGATGCCTCGCAATGGACACACGATCCGTTTGGTGGCGAGATTCACGAGGGCCGGCTCTACGGACGCGGTTCATCCGACATGAAGTCCACCGTCGCCGCCGAGACGATGGCGATGATCATCCTCAAGCGTGCCGGAGTGAAACTCAAGGGCGATCTCAAGCTGGCCGTCTGCGCCGACGAGGAATCTGGTGGCGCCTATGGCTACGGCTGGATGGCCCAGCACGCACCGGAAGAGATCGAGGCGGAGTTCTCGGTCAACGAGGGTGGCGGCTCGCCGATGAAGGATGGCGACCGGCTGATCTACCCAATCAACACCGGGGAAAAGGGCCGGCTCGAAGTCCGCATCCACATTACGGGACGCGGATTCCATGCATCCCAGCCCTGGAAAGCCGACAACGCAATCTACAAAGCGGAAGAGGTTATCCGCCGAATTCGGACCTATGAGCCGGAACGATCGGTTGGCCATGACCTTTTCAACCACCTCGAAAAGCTGGCCGGCATCACCGAGAAACCGACCGATGAGAACATCGACGACCTGATTGCCGAACTCTCCAAAACGAAGGAGAGCCTGGCGTCCTACCTGCGAGCCGCCAGCCGGATGACGCTGGTCGCGTCGATGATCAATGCCGGCGTTAAATCCAACAGCGTCGCCGAAACTTGCCTGATCACCTGCGACGTCCGCTCACTCCCGCACCAGACGACAGCATACGTCCAGAGTGAAGTCGAGAAGCTGATGGAAGGGCTATCCGGCGTTCGGGTGGAAACGATCGAAACAGCCCCGCCGAGCGCATCGACCTACGATAGTGAACTGGTGGACCGCATCATGTTCGCGACCAACACAGCGATCGGCCGCGACGATATCGAATATGTGCCGGGGTTGACCGTCGGGTTTACCGATTCGTCCTACGTCCGGCCGCTCGGCAACGTCGCCTACGGTTTCATGCCGTCCCATCCGGATGTCGACACCAGCAAGAACGGCGCGCACAACATCAACGAGTCGATGGATCTGCGGTCGATCAACTCGTTCACGCGCTACCTGGTGGCCCTGGCCTGGGATACCGTCGTCGACCACGGCTAATGGCCCAACCAGCAAACCGTGTCAGCCGTGAATACGGATCGTGTTCGTTGGGGTGACTTACAGGTTCCAACGTGCTTCCGCGAAGTGAACGGCGCCAAGTCTGTCATCCTGAGCAGCGGGCCACAGGGAATCCGTCGTACGGGAGAGGCCATGCCTCTCCCTTCGCGCGTCAGCGCGACATGCTCAACCACGACGCTGCTGCAACGAACCGGCGGATCGTTCCGATCCGAGGGAGAGGCATGGCCTCTCCCGTACGCGTGTCAGATCTCTTGTAGTCCTGTGCTGAGCGAAGTCGAAAGAACTCTTTCCATGAGACTTGCCTTCGCCTCGAACGAATCGTGGCTCGAGGTCCTTAGACGTTACTTATTATCAGGCCACAGGGGATTTGCCACCGTGCCTCATAGACGTAGCCGCGCAATTTATTGCGCC
>CAZRNC010000198.1:0-5752 GCA_964601285.1 uncultured Thermomicrobiales bacterium
ACGCTGCTTCAACTCCAGCGTCGGATTCGGGATCGAGGACCGGTAGCCATGAACTTTCTTGGCATGGGCGCAATGGAGATCATAGTGATTATGGTCGTTGCGCTTATCATTTTTGGACCTGAACGACTGCCTGAAATGGGTGCGCAGGCTGGCAAGGCGCTGCGCGATTTCCGCAACATGACCCGCGAAATGACCGGCGAGTTCGAGGAGTCCATCTCTGACGTCCGCGGGGTCATGGACGAGATGAAAATGACCGTCGCCGACGTTCAACGTGAGACCCGAGAGCTGGGGAAATCGCTGACAGATGTCGCCGATTCTGCAGCGGCAGAAGTGCGATCCAGTGCAGAGCTGGTCAATGAGCAGACCGCCGGCGTGGCGGCTGCTGTCAAGTCCGGTGCTTCCATATCAAATGGAACCGCAACCGCGACCGCAACCAAGGCTCCGCCCGCTGCAACCAATGGCCAGACCAACGATGTCGCCGCAACGACGCCGAAAGCCATTGCCGCAAAGGCGAAGAAAAAGCCAGCGAAACCTACCAAAGCGGACCCCCTCGCCGATCTTGGGAGTTTTGACGAGTAGGGTCACCTCTTCGCGTCTGGCAAGCATCCTTCCCAGCGATAGACCGTCCCCCACCTATCATCCCGCGCTTTGACCCTGCCGACCAGGCCGGCTCGCTCGGCCGCGTCGATCTGCATGTTGTCGACGTCCATCGACTGCCTTCCATAGAGCACACCAGTGACAATCGACCGTAGCGTTCCTGCCCGCCCACGCTCGACAGTGCCGCCCAACAAGATCGCCACTGCCCCGCCTGGCTCCAGGACTCGGGCGAGTTCCTCCCACGTCCGGTCATCAAGAATCCAACCGCCGGGATAGGTAGCAACGATCGAAACAAACGAGTGTGCGGCAAATGGAAGTGCATCTGACCGCCCGGCAACGACCGTCAGGTTCCGGCTCCGTGCGCGGCGCAACATTGCCCGTGACGGATCGATCCCGATAGCCAGCGAGCGTCCAGACAATGCATGATCCAGCAGAAGCCCACTTCCGCAACCAACATCCAGTAACCTGCCTGATGGCGGCAGGTTGGCCAGCGTCTCGATCCTCCGGCCATGCCAGGATTCTCCAAACAGGCATCTGCCGGCAGGCTCGTGCAAGAATTGGAGCGGACCATAGAGCAGCCGGAAACTCCGGTTCAGAAGGCGTGATCGAATTGACAACCGAACCTACCAATCAACTCGAAACTGTCCAGGACGCATCCGGAGCAGGATCGCCTCACTTCAGGATCGACGCATCCGACGGTCTGGCACGAGCCGGCGAACTCAAATTGATGCGCGGATCCGTCCAAACTCCCGCCTTTATGCCGGTCGGAACGCAGGCGGGCGTCAAGGCGCTCGACCCGGACGACCTAAACCAGCTCGGCGCGGAGATCGTCCTCGCCAACACGTATCATCTGATGCTCCGCCCCGGCGCAGACCTCATCGAGTCGCTTGGTGGGGTGAGCAGGTTCATGCGCTGGGATCGGCCGGTGCTGACCGATTCAGGCGGGTTCCAGGTCTTCAGCCTTGCGGCCAACCGCAAGCTCTCCGAAGAAGGTGTCACGTTCAAATCCCATCTCGATGGCAGCAGCCATGCGCTCTCACCCGAACGTGCCGTCCAGCTTCAGCACCAGTTTGGTTCCGATATTGTAATGGCGCTCGATGTTTGCGCGGGATTCGACACCGGCGAGGCTGAGCAGATCGACGCCATGCGGCTCACTCACCGCTGGCTTCCGCGTAATTTCGATGCGTTTGGCAAGCTGGTAGACAGGTCGGATGCGAAGCGGCAACTGCTATTCGGCATCTCCCAGGGGGGATTCGACCAGAAGCGACGCGAAGAATCAGCAACCGAGATTTCGGCTAGCGACGTTGACGGACTGGCGATCGGTGGCCTGAGCGTCGGCGAGCCAAAAGAAATCATGGCCGAGATGCTGGCAGCTTCCATCGCTGGCCTGGACTGGAACCGCCCACGCTATCTGATGGGCGTTGGCTCGCCGGAAGACCTCTGGAATGGGGTAGCCGCCGGCGTCGATATGTTCGACTGCGTACTGCCTACTCGTGTCGCCCGGCGCGGCGCTCTCTACACCCCCGACGGCCGGGTCAACATCACCAACACACGCTTCCGGTCGCTCGACGCACCCTTCGACGAATCCTGCGACTGCTACGCCTGCACAACATTCAGCGCAGCCTACCTGCACCATCTGTTCCGCTGTCAGGAGCTGCTTGGCTACAGGCTCGCTTCGATCCACAACCTGCGCTTCCTGATGCGGATCATGGGCGAGATGCGGACAGCCATTTCCGCCGGCACGTTTGAGCGAGCAAGAGCGGATTTCCTTGGTTGCTATCAACCGGCAAACCAGCAAATTGCGCACCAACAACGCCGGAAGTATCGTCAGCGTGATCGTGGAACGGTCGCCCGGTGAACGCGGCAGTTGAAAGTGCCGGCGCTCAACCGGCGGAACGGCGGCTCATCAGGCGTGCCTGGCTCTCGATTGCTGCCGGATTGGCAGTGTTCCTGGTCCTGATTGGTGGAGTTGTCTTCGCGGGGTGGTTCTACCTCGAGCATGCAACCCGCAAGGAAGTCGCAACACTCCAGATCGTAAGCGGAACCGGCGCACTCATCCGGTCGCCAAACGACCAGGATTTCCGGCTGATCACCGGGTCAACGACCGTTGCCGAAGGTGACGAACTCTCAACCACGCTCGGGACAGTGCTCTGGGTCACCATGTTTGACGGTTCCACGGTGGAAATTGCCGAGGACACGATCGTCAAGGTGGCGCGAATGCGATCTTCCCGCTTTCTGAACTCGACCAAGAACATTGTTCTGGAGCCGGCACGTGGAACGGTTTACGTCGCCATGGCACCGCGTGGAGACTTCAGATACAGCGAACTAACGGTCAGTTCAAACGTTGCTTCGGTCACGATGGCAGATGGCAACGGGACGGCCGGAGTGGGTTCGTTCCTGGTCGAGGTACGAGATTTCGAATCGCCTGTCCCGGAAATCGCCAACAAGCGATCCACCCGGGTAGCCGTGCTCCGCGGTGTCGCAATGCTGACGGCGAACGAGGAGACTATGCGCCTCACCAGCAATCAGCAGGTTTTGATCGACGACACCGGCTCGATCGGCGAAACTGCTCCTGCTGTCCGTCAATTGATAGCGGACGGAACCTTCGAATTTGGCTTGTCCAACTGGGTGGAGTTCCACCATGGCGGCGAGACAGCCAGTCTGACTCCGGTCGCCGGAGTCGTTGAGCTGGTCAACGACCGGATCGACGGCAGAAGCGTTGTCGCTGTTGAACTCTTGCGACCATCCGGCGATTCGGTTCCGGCGACGACCGGCATCCGGCAACGAATCGGCCAGACGCTGAGGGTCTACTCCTCGGTACGGCTCGAGTTCTTCGTCAAGGTTTCGGCGCAGGAACCGCCAGGCGGTGGTGCCAACCTGACCGAGTTTCCATTTGCAATCGAGCTGAACTACGTCGATATTCTTGGTGAGGAGCGCCAGTGGTCCCGCCATTTGTACGCCATCGAAAACCCGGATGTTCAGGTGCCGCTTTCGACCGGTTCACGTGTTGATCTGAACCAATGGCAGCACATCATCTTTGATCTCCACAATCTGGAGCCATTGCCCAGACAGATCACTTCGGTGGTGGTGTACGCTTCGGGACAAAGCTACCAGACCCTGGTGACCGGATTGTCGCTGACAAGCAGCGAATTAGGAGAATCTGGCCAGTAGGAAACCGGCTGACGTCACGGACAATTGATTAACGTACGAATTGGCTCTTTCCAGCACATAAACAAGGAGACTCACCGGAATGGCGCGAATCAGCATTATCGGCAGCGGATACGTTGGGTTAGTATCCGGAGCAGCATTCGCCGACCTTGGCAACGAGGTCTATTGCGTTGACATCGATGCCGCCAAGGTCGAGCGTATGCGGCAGGGCGAATGCCCGATCTACGAACCCGGACTTCCGGAACTCCTGCGACGCAACATCAAAGCGCAGCGCATCACCTTCACAACCGACTACTCGGAAGCGGTGCCGGAATCAGACTTCATCTTCATTTGCGTTGATACGCCGTCTTCGCCATCCGGCGAGGCCGACATGCGTTCGGTCCGTCGTGCCGCCGAGATGATCGCCGAGCACATCAGCGACGGGGCCATCGTCGTCAACAAGAGCACCATGCCGATCGGTTCCGGTGACCTGGTTACCCAAATCATCCGCGAGCATGCGCCGGAAGGTATCGAATTCTCGGTCGTCTCCAACCCCGAATTTCTCCGGGAAGGCAGCGCCGTTCACGATGTGCTGAACCCGGACCGCGTGGTGCTCGGGTCTGACGACCGCGCGGCAGCCGAAAAGGTCTCCGAGCTATATGGAGTTCTCGAAGCACCAACAGTGATCACCGACCGCCGTTCGGCCGAGATGATCAAATACGCATCCAACTCCTTCCTGGCAACGAAGATTTCGTTCATCAACGAAATCGCCCAGATCTGTGAGCGAGTCGGTGCCGATGTGACGACGGTCGCACGCGGCATGGGTTACGACCAGCGTATCGGGCCACTCTTCCTGCAAGCCGGCATCGGCTACGGTGGTTCCTGCTTCCCGAAAGATGTCAAGGCGCTCACCTACATGGCGCACGAGGCAGATTGCCACCCGCAACTGCTCCACGCCGTCATGGAGATCAACGCAGACCAGCGCCGGCGCTTTGTCCACAAGCTGCAGGAACACATTGGTGATGTCCACGGGAAAGAGATTGCCATTTGGGGGCTTGCCTTCAAGCAGGACACCGATGACATCCGGGAGTCCCCGTCGATCGATATCATCGGCATGATCGAGCAGCGAGGCGGAACCGTCCGGGCGTTCGATCCGGCAGCGATGGCAAACGCCCGCAAGTATCTGCCCCACACCCGGATTTGCGAAACGCCATACGAAGCCGTCATTGGCGCAGATGCGCTCTGCGTCGTGACCCCATGGAACGAGTTCAAGCAGGCCAACATGGCCCGGGTAAGCGAACTGATGCGTCAGCCGTTGGTTCTTGATGGGCGCAACCTGTACGATCCGGTCGAAATGCGCTCGCTAGGGTTCACCTATGTCGGCGTCGGACGATAGTTACGAGCCGCTCTGGGACCCGGAAGCGGCAGGGCCAATCGAAGTAGGAATTGATATCATCGAAGTCGCCAGAATCGGCGCTGTGCTTGAGAAGTTCGGCGACCGGTTCTTGCAGCGCGTTTATACCCCGACCGAACGCCAGCGGTATGGAACGCGTGTTCCAGAGTTGGCTGCGCGGTTTGCTGCCAAGGAAGCGACGATGAAGGCACTTGGCACCGGGATTCGCGGTGTACGCTGGCGCGATATCGAAACCCTGCCCAATCGGCGCGGCAAGCCAATTCTGATCCTGCATGGAACAGCAAAGGCACGCGCAGACTTGTTGGGCCTCAAATACTGGAGTATTTCCCTGACGCACTCTCGCACCGATGCGATGGCGACGGTGATTGCGTCTAAATCACGGAGCTAAAACAGCATGACTTTCGTTGTCACCCCGTCGCAGATGCGTGCTGCCGAGCAGCGCACTATAGACTCCGGGCATCCGGAATCTTCGCTGATGCAAGCTGCTGCTGAATCCATCGCGATGTGGATCGACGGCCAGTTCCATGCTCACGGTGATGAATCCCGCACTGCCATTGGACTGGTTGGCCCCGGCAACAACGGTGGCGACACCCT
>CAZRNC010000199.1:0-5731 GCA_964601285.1 uncultured Thermomicrobiales bacterium
GGTCTCCTCCCGGGTTGGCAGATGCTCATCCGACCAGGTGGGATGGACCCGTTCCGGCAGGTCATAGACACGTTGGAACTTGTCACGCCGGGCGACCATCAGTTCGCCGGTGCGCCAGAGGACTTCGAGGGCGACGTTGGTGGGTTTGTTGCCATACCACGCCCATGGTTCGGGGCGTTCGGCTGCTTCCGGTGCAGCAAACGAGCCGGATGTCACCGGCCCATTGGCCCGCACGTGGTCCAGCACAAAGTCGCAGACATCGCGATTGTCGCGGAGCCACTCCCGCCCGGCTTTCGATGTCAGCTCGGGATAGCGCAACATGTCGTGTCGAAAGTGGCCGTAGAGTTCGATTGGTGCGTAGGCTGCTGCGTGGACCCAGAACTCGAAGATTGCCCGCTCCTGGCTGTGAATCTCTTCGAGCCATTCGGGGGGATGGTTTCCCAACCTGCTCCATAGCACCAGATGATGGCTGCGCTGGACGACGCTGATCGAATCGATTTGCAGCGCGCCAAGCTGGCGGATCGTCTCAAGCATCTTCGCTCGGGTAGGACGTTTTGGTGCTGGGCCGGCGAGTAGCTGGGAGCCGATCATCAACCGTCTCGCTTCACGAAGCGACAGCTTGAGCATCGTTGTCCGTCCTCCTGCATGATGGTTCTACGCAGCAAATATTCATGCAGGAGTGTATCAAAGAATCAGAACATTTGATCGGTTATTGCAACAGGTTTACCAGGGGGCGGACAACGCTGTGCGGACCCACCGGGCCGGGCAGTGCGTGAGAATCCCGGATCGGTTCGCCCTTGGCGGGTTGCAGCCGGATGTAGCTCCCGTCCGGTTGCATCTCCCGTGTGCGGATGTTGTCCTGCAACTGTGCCAGCAGGATTTCGTCGCGGATGTAGTTCCGCAATCTCGGGGCTTCGACCGGGAAGAGGATTTCAACCCGGTGGTCGAGGTTGCGGGTCATCATATCTGCCGATCCAGCGTAGATGCACTCTTCGCCATCGACACCAGCATGGGCGAAGTAGAAGATACGTGGGTGCTCAAGGAAACGTCCGACGATGCTGATGACCCGGATGTTGTCACTCACGCCGGGAACACCTGGTCGCAGACAGCAGATCCCACGGATGATCAGGTCGATCTTGACGCCGGCCTGGGATGCCCGGTAGAGAGCCCGGATCATACGGGCGTCCGATAGTGAGTTCATCTTCATGACGATGTGGCCGGCCGACCCGTGTTTGGACTCGAGTTCGATCATTTCGGTGAGCCGGCTGCGAAGATTGACCGGGGCAACGAGCAGTTTCCGGTACTCCGTTTGCTCAGAATACCCGGTTAGCAGGTTGAAGACGTCGGAAACATCGGCTGCGATGTCTTCGTCAGTCGTCATAAAGCTGAGATCCGTGTACAGGCGAGCCGTCGACGGGTTGTAGTTGCCGGTTCCGAGGTGAACGTAACGCTTCAGGTGTTTGCCCTCACGCCGGACAACCAGGATCACCTTGCAGTGCGTCTTCAGTTCAGAGACGCCATAGGCAACGTGGACGCCGGCACTCTCCAGAGCGCGCGCCCAGTTGATGTTGCTCTCCTCATCGAAGCGTGCCTTTAGCTCGACCAGCACCGCAACCTGCTTCTCGTCGTCACGCGCCTTCAGCAACGCCTCGATGATTGGCGATTGCGACCCGATCCGGTAGAGCGTCTGCTTGATCGCGACGACATTCTCATCGGCCGACGCATGCCGGATGAGGTCAATGACGGGCGAAAACGAGTCGTAGGGATGGTAGAGCATCATCTCCTGCCGGCTGATGACATCGAAGATGGTGGGAGATTCGGCAATCACTTCCGGCAGGCGTGGGGAAAACGGCGCATCCTTCAGGTCTGGCCGATCGATGCTGTATAGCTCCATCGCATCGGCAAATCCGAGCGGACGTTCCAGCACGTAGACATCGTCCGACTGCATGCCCAGTCTGTCGGCAAGCCAGCGTCGCCACTCATTTGGCATGGAAGGCTCAACCGTCAGGCGAACGACAAACCCGAAGAGCCGGCGTTCCAGCACTTCTTCGACGGTCTTCATCAGGCTTTCGTTTGCGCCGTCCCGGAACTCAAGGTCAGCATCGCGGGTGATCCGGAACATGTACGCTGCGGTGACTTTCTTCCCGGGGAAGAGCGTTTCCAGATTTGCCTGGATCACCTCTTCAAGCAGGACGAAGCGGTGCTCGCGCTGCAGCCCATCGTCGGACTTACCTGATCCGGGAATCGGGATGTAGCGGGGAACGACTGGCGGAATCTTCATTCTGGCAACATGCTCGCCACGTTTGTCCTCGATGACGATCAGCATATTCAGGCTGAGGCTCGAGATGTGCGGGAACGGATGGCCGGCGTCGACAGCCTGTGGGGTGAGAACCGGGTAGACCTGCGCCAGAAAGTATTTGCGCAAATGCCGCTGTTCCGATTTGCTCAGTTCGTCGTACGGCTCTACCGATATCCCTTCCGCCTTCAGCAACGGCAGAATCTCCTCACGCCACTGTCGCCGCTGGTTTTGGGACATCTCGTAGGCTTGCCGGCGAATCGAGACGAGCTGTTCGGATGTGGTCATCTGGTCCGGGTTGAACGAGGCGATGCCCGACATCTGCTGTTCACGGATGCCGGCCACCCGCACTGCGAAGAACTCATCCAGATTTGTCGATGAAATCGCCAGGAACTTCACCCGTTCGAGCAGCGGATTGCGTGGATCGTCGGCTTCATCCTGCACTCTGGAATTGAACTGGAGCCAGCTCAGCTCGCGGTTGACGAAGAGTGAGGCATCCTGCAACGAGACGCGGGGGTCCTGCGTTGCTGTTGCGCCGGAAGTCTCAGGACTCATGTTGGGGACCTTTCCGGGTGTCTGCCGGTAGCAGTCGACATATGCTGATAGTTTAGAATGAAGGTGTCGGGTTTGACAGTGTTCGGCCCTTTTTGGGAACACCTAACAGGTTTGAGGCTACTCTGCGTATCATCCAGTGTTCTGATCTCCATTTTGCCCCGACTGCCGATGCGCTGGCCGGGCTAGACCGAGCTTACAACCTGATCGCCCGCCTGGAGCCGGATATGGTTGTCGTTGCCGGCGACCTTACTCACGACGGGTTGACCGAGCAGTTTGAGCCGGTGCTCGAGTTTCTCGACCGGCTGGGATTGGATCGTGTGCGGGCTGTGCCGGGAAACCGTGACTACCCGGCGCGCAACTCAACCATCTCCCGTCCCCCGGATTCTGATCTTGAGTATTTTCTCAGTGCGCCAGATACGGTGTATACGGATCATGAACGTCCAGGTCTAAAGAGCGACAGTACGCCGTTTACCGATTTCTTCATCGATGTTGATTTCTACGACCGGTTCAAGAATCTGACGATTGTCGGACTGGATAGTGAGCCGTCGATCCCGGCGGACTCGGTTAACCGGGCGATCGATTTCTACAAGGGCTCCTCGCCATCGATTCCCCGCGTATTCTGCACTCATCGGTCGTTTCTGCCGGTACCGCGGAAGAAGGTAAAGGACGGAGACCTGCTGAAAGACGCAGCCGATATTCTCCACGAACTGCTTGAAGTGCATGTCGGTCTGGTGATGTGCGGGCATGTCCATCGTGCCCATGCCTGGCGGCTTGAAGGGCGTGATGGTGAGGTCGTCGTGACCAATTCACCGTCGTTGATCGACAGTTCCGGCACAAAGGAGAACGGCTTCCTGTTGATTGATATGGACGCGGACGGCGACGTTGAGGTTGATCTCTTCGGGTTGAACGGTGACGAACCAACCCGGCTGCTGCAGCGCGGTAAGGAGCGTTGCCTGTGAGCGCCACTGCCTGGCCAAACCACCTGCTATCCCCGGCAAGCATCGCCACCTGGGAGTCCCACGGGTATCCGGGTCGCCTGATTGTTGTTGAAGGGGTTGACGGCTCCGGACGGGGAACCCAGCTTGATCTGCTGGAGTTCTGGCTGAAGGTTCAGGGTTACCCGGTGGTTCGCAGCGACTGGAACTCATCGAGGATCGCTGCCAAAACGATCCGCGATGCCCGCAAGCTGCAATCGCTCACTCCGCTTACCTATTCGGTGTTGCACGCCACTGACGTCGCTGCCCGGCAGGAGAGTGATGTCGTTCCGGCGTTGAAAGCGGGCTTCATCGTGTTGGCCGATCGCTACATTTTTACAGCGTTTGCGCGCGACATTGCCCGCGGCGTAGATCCTGACTGGATCTACAACCTCTACAGCTTTGCGCTCAAGCCCGACCTGGTGATCTCGTTGCAGGTCTCGACCGATCTCTCGCTGGACCGCATCCGCGACATGGTCGGAGAGGTCAGTTTTGAAGAAGCGGATGAGAGTGCATCGGTGCGCGGCGCATTGCAGTCGTTCCGGGAGTTCCAGGACCAGGTGATCGCCGAGTATTCACGGCTGCAGCAAGAGTTTGGTCTGGCGGCTGTTGATGCGTCCCGTCCTTTGCGAGCTGTGCAGCTCGAGATACGCGAGCATGTTGCAGCAGTGCTTGGGAGGAT
Source organism: uncultured Thermomicrobiales bacterium (assembly GCA_964601285.1). GTDB lineage: Bacteria > Chloroflexota > Chloroflexia > Thermomicrobiales > CFX8 > CAYWXR01. The sequence continues at coordinate 4,508 of CAZRNC010000199.1, forward strand.
GCCATGACCGTGGCCAAGGAACCTGACCTGCGGGTGCAGTTCACACCAAAGCCAGGGGGGCACGGGCTTCCCGGCCGTCTCATTGTGATCGAGGGTGGCGACCGGTCGGGGCGCAGCACCCAGGTTGAACTGCTCACCAGTTGGCTGGAACGCCGGAAGCATCCGGTTGTCCTGACTGACTGGAGCACGTCTCCGCACATTTCCAAGGCGATCCACAAGGCGAAAGTCGACCGCGCGTTGCGGACGGTGACCTTCAGCTTGTTCTATGCCGCCGATTTTGCCGACCGGGTGGCGAACATCGTCATCCCGGCGCTTGAACGTGGCGAAGTCGTTGTCGCCGATCGCTATGTCTATACCGCGTTCGCCCGGGATGTTGCCCGCGGGGCAGATATTGGCTGGCTCCGGAAGCTCTACGATTTCGCGCCAGTACCGGATGCAGTGTTCTACCTGGCCGTTGCTCCGGAGGTTCGCCGGCAGTGGGAGCCAAGCGCTGCCGTCAAAGCGCGAGACATCTATGAGTTCGGCCTTGACCTGGGGTTGACCAACGATCCTGAACGATCATACGAGCTGTACCAGCAGCGGGTCTACGACGAGTTCGAACGGATGGTCGTGGAGTTCGACCTGACCCGGATCGACGGCGCCATGCCGGTTGACGATGTGCATCTGGTACTTCGCAACGATCTGTCCTCTATACTTTAGGTTGCTGGTCCACAGATCTGATAGAGCAAGGAGTCCAGGTGGCCAAGGCACCCGAGGTTACGGACATTGGCGCTGACACGGTATACAAGATCGCAATTGGCAAGCTGATCGAAGCGCGCTTCGACGAGATGATGTCGCACATCGACGGCACGCTCTCCGGCAGGGACCCGGAAGACCTGCACAAGATGCGGGTTGGGTCGCGCCGGCTGCGGGCGGCGATGGATGTTGCGGTCGATTGCTTTCCACCACGGTTCCGCTACTTCCATCGCACAATCAAGGAACTCACCGACGTGCTTGGCGGCGTTCGGGACTACGATGTTCTGAAGGAGACGCTGGTCGCCTATCGCGATAGTCGTCCCGACGGCGAACGGGCGACGATCAACGCCATGCTACGGACCTGCAGGACAGACCGGGAAGCCGGCCGCGAGGCGCTGCTGGCATTCTTCGAGCGGTTGGAGCGCGAGCGGTTTGACGTCCGTTTCCGCGGATTTATTGCGGAGCACACCATTGGCTAAAGCAAAAAAG
>CAZRNC010000200.1:0-5684 GCA_964601285.1 uncultured Thermomicrobiales bacterium
ACGTCTGGCGTTACGGTGAAGAGCCACCAACCAACGGTGGCGGCGAGCCGATCGTGGGAGATCCGGTTAATGGTCAGGCGGTGTTCGAGGAACGCTGCGCCAACTGTCACTCCATTGCAGGCGAGAACAAGGCTGGTCCACCGCTCAACGGCCTGCTCGGCAAGCATCGACTATTCACCAACGGCACGTCGCTGATTGCTGATGAAGCCTACATCCGCGAATCCATCGTCAATCCGGGTGCTGTTCGAGTCTCAGGCTCCAACTTCGACATGCCACCAATCGGCGGACTGTCTGACCAGGACATCGAGGACCTGGTGGCGTTTATCGTCAGCCTGGACTAATTCTCTGATCGCACAATAGCCGGGAGGGTTAAATGCCCTTCCGGCTTTTCTTTGTGCAAACCATTGCGCGTTGTACTAAGCCTTTCGGGCCTCTGCTTGCGGTACCTCGATCCTTGCGAAGCAGGCATTCAGCAGACGAAAGAATGTATCATCGTGCGACCTCTGGGGGATAACCACCGCCAGTGGTGGCCCCTACCATTCCTTACGTGCCGGAGATTCGACTGTGAGTCACCGGTCGTATCGAACCAGCCAGACCAGTGGATGTGTTGATCCTGGCGGCGTCATCTGGACGCCTGTGCCGCCGGGGGAGCAAGTGGCGTAACCGGCCACTGGGAATGTTGTGACCCTGCCCTGCTATCACACGGGCAGCGTGTCCCAACCTCAATCCCCCCTGGTCGACCTGCGAAGGAGGTCGGCCACCGATTATCCATGCACGCATTCGAGGACCTGCGCGGTCCAGAAGAACGTTTCAACCGAGGTTGAGACGCCCCACCACACCGCGTTGTGACACGACGGGGAACCGGCGTGCCACAACAAACGACAACCCCCGGAATATGTCTCAAGGGAGAGCACCATGCAACGCAGAGTAAAGAGTTACAAGCGCCTGATCGCCAGCCTCAGCCTGGCCACCATGCTCACCGCCGCCGTCGCCATGCCGGCGTTGGCGGAGGAAGACACGTCAATCATCACCTTTGAGATCGGCGATGCGGGATACGAGATTACCGTCTCTGCCGACCCGGAATTCTACAATCCAGATGGAGACCCGATTACCGACGACGGTGTGACCGAGATTCCTTATTCGTTCTCGGGAACGACCATCTCGACAATGTCGGAACCGGGTAACCTCGAGGAAGATCGTTCTCCATTGGTCATTGACTTCTCCAGCGTATCTACAGACGCATGGACCGTTTCAATGACAGCCTCAACGCCTCACATGAGCAATTTCAGCCGAAGTAACATTTCAATCATTCCGAGAACCGTAACAGCAGAAGCGGGCCAAGGAGACGCGAACGAGATAACCGCTGGCACACCAGGGCCGTTCATTGGAAGTGACCCTCCCGAACCACTCGTCCTGGCTTCTGCCGAGGACGGGGATGGTTGGGGCGCATACTCTCAAGAGATTGACATCACAATTACCGTCCCCAACACTGTAGAGCCAGGTGAGAATTACACCTCTACCCTGACCATCACAATCGCCTCAGAAGTTGAGGACGAGGGCTAGGAAGCTCGTGCTTCCAACTCTTGGCACGGTTCCCGGCCTTCCGGTCGGGGGCGTGCCACACCCTGACGTAGCTCCCGGGAGGACAATACCACTTTGATGAACAGGCTATTTCTCTACAAGACCGTGCCGGCGTTGATACTGTCCATCGTGGTCATACTGTTGTCCGCCGCGCATAGTGTCCGTGCCGAAGAGACCGGGGAACACGACGAGCCGGCAGCAAAGCTGGGGATCGTGGCACTCGGTACGGAACGCAGTTACTTCACACTAACACTTGCAGCGGGAGAATCGCAGGAAGTTGAGTTTGAGGTACATAACCGTGGCTCGCTTGATGGCGAGGCAAACATCTACCTTGCCAATATAGGCACGCTGATCAATGGAGGCATAAACCCGGCGGCGAGCGACGAAACACTCGGCAGTGTCACCCTCTGGGCCGATCTTTCTGATGAGGTGCTTACTATCCCGGCTGGCGAGCGGATCGTCCGCAGCTTCATGGTTACCGTGCCTGAGGATGCCCAGCCCGGTGAGTACGCGACCAGCCTGGTAATGCAAGAGGCACAGGAAGACAGTGTGCTTTCTCAAGGTGGTATCGGCATAAACACGGTAACACGACGGGCAATCGCTGTCGCCATCACCGTTCCAGGGCCGGCGCAACCTGAACTTGCTATCAATTCGGTAGAGCATCGCGCATCAGTCGACCGATCGATCATCGCCTTCGCTGTCGAGAGCACCGGCAACATGCGCCTCAAACCGAAAGGTGAGTTCACTATCGCTGATAGTGATGGCGTTGAGCTCGCCCGCGCGCCGGTTGAATACCGCACCATTTATACTGGCACCAGTACAACGCTGGAGGTGTCGATCAACTCGTTACTGCTGCCAGGAGACTACACCGTCTCACTGAGCCTCATTGATCCACGGCACGAAGGGTTCACGGCCGAATCCGGACCACTCACCATGACCGTGCCCGAGCCGGAAGAGGCACTACCTACGGAACAGAAGCCAACCGGCATCGACATTGAGCAGACACCGGGCGCAGGAGTCATTGATGCCTCAATTGGATCGCTTCCGGGCTGGTTGCTGGTCGTCATTATTTCAGCCAGCGTGCTACTTGGAGCTCTGGCTGCAACAGGCATCCTCATCAGCGCGCACCGCCGCCGTCTAACACCGCCAAACAACAGTAGCCTGCCGCCGGTTAGCGGAGCGAGCAGGCCAGGAACCGTGAAGCGTTTGGTGCCTCCAACACGGCCGCGAGGTCATGGAACACCGGCAGATGATGAGACGACGTAACGCACCTGAATACGAGGAGTTGGACATGCGCACCAATCACAGCACAACCCGCCCCTGGGCGGCACTGACCATCGGACTCGGCCTGCTGTTGCTTGTCACTGCGACGGTCCGCGCCGAGAGCACGATCATCACCCAGATCCTCACCGGCGGCGATCCACCGGCTGTAACGATCAACGCGGCGAGCATGGAGCCTGCCAGCTACGCAACCGAGGATCAGGTGAGTCAGGGCAGCCTCTCACTCACCGTGAGCGCGGCAAGCGGAACGGCCCCCGGTTGGGAGGTCTCGGTCGAGGCGACCGATCTTGATTACGAGGGTGCGCTGGATGGTTCGGCGATTTCGGCCGCCAATTTCGCTGTCGCTAGTGCCAACGCTCCGGTGCATATCGAAGGTCAGGCAATCGACGGTGACGAAGGGCCATTCGTGCCGGCCGGGGCAACCGGATCGCTCGACCAGCCTCGAACCGTCCTTGTTGCAAACGCCGACCATGGTGAGGGCATCTACACTCAGGACCTTGATCTTGCACTCACGATTCCCGGTCTCAGCCGGGCAGGTAGCTACAGCGGCACGTTGATCGTCTCGATCTCGACAGGTCCGTAACCGGTCGTGTCCCTTCACACCAACAAACAACAACGGGAGGGCCGGTTGGCCCTCCCGTTGTTGTTTTGGTCTTGGTTGATCAGACGCGATGCCTAGCCCTTGGCGGCCTTGTAGCGGTCGTTGGCGGCGTTCCAGTCGACAACGTTCCACCAGGCGTCGATGTAGTCCGGGCGCAGGTTCTGATACTTCAGGTAGTAGGCGTGCTCCCAGACGTCGATGCCGAGGATTGGCTTCTTGCCGTCCATCAGCGGGTTGTCCTGGTTGGCATAGCCCTTGACCTCAAGGTTGCCCGCGTCGTCGACGCTCAGCCAGGCCCAGCCACTACCGAACTGGCCGGTTGCGGCAGCCTTTACCTTGGCCTTGAACTCGTCCGCACTGCCGAACGCTGCGTTGATCGCATCGCCTAGCTCGCCAACCGGATCGCCACCAGCGTTCGGGCCCATGCTGGCCCAGAAGATGGAGTGGTTGACATGGCCGCCGCCGTTGTTGCGGACGGCTGTGCGGATGCCCTCTGGCAGCGCACCGAGATCGCTAATCAGCTCTTCGGCGCTCTTGCCCTGCAGATCGGCGTGGTCAGCAAGCGCGTTGTTCAGATTGGTGACATAGGTGTTGTGGTGCTTGCCATGGTGAATCTGCATGGTTCGCTCGTCAATGCTCGGCTCGAGCGCATCGGCCGCATATGGAAGATCAGGCAGTTGATGTGCCATTAAGGTTATCCCTTCCCTAGTACATGAATGTTTCCGCCGGACGTATCGGGCGCGCTCCAACTCCGGAGCGCCGGCATGTTGCGGATACGTCACTTCTTCAAGAATAGTCTAACCCTGATACCCATGCAATCCGACGAACATCGTATTCGGCATATATCACGCTCGTACGGACACAAACCGGGCGAACGCAGGGCACTCCCCCACCGTCATCCCGAGCGAAGTCGAGGGATGACGATTTGAGATGGTCACTCCTGATGACACGCGCATGGCGTTGCACGCGGACGCATTGCCATGCGCCCCTACCCCTGCGGGGGATTTCCACCGGAGCGGCGACGTTCCGATGCACGTCCCCAGCCGCCACCACCGGGAGTCCGGATCGAGAGACGGTCGCCGGCGCGGGCCAGAAACTCCACTTTGCCCGGCAGCGTAGTGACCTCGCCAGCACGGATCAGCAGATTCTCGCCACACGCTCCCGGTTCGCCACGGTTCAGGCCATAGGGCGCACGGGTGCGACGCTCGGTGAGCAGTGTCACCTGGGCCGGCACGGTGAACTCCATCTCCCGCACCAGTCCATCGCCACCGCGTGATGCCCCCTCGCCGCCGGAACCATCACGCAGCCGGTATTCGGTGATCCGCATCGGATAGGCAAACTCGAACGCCTCGATCGGTGTATTCAGCGTGTTGCTCATGTGGATGTGGACCCCGGAAAGCCCGTCCGATTCCGGACGGCCACCCATGCCGCCACCCATCGTTTCGTAATAGGTAAATGCTCCCCCGGTCCGCGGGTCCAGTCCACCGGCGGTGACGTTGTTCATCGTCCCCTGGCTGGCCGCCGGGATCACATCCGGCAGCGCCTGGGCCAACGCACCGAAGACAACATCGACCATCCGCTGGGATGTCTCGACATTGCCGCCGGCAACCGGCCGTGGCGGACGAGCATTGACAACGGTTCCTTCCGGCGCGATGACCGTCACCGGCCGGAATGCCCCGGCGTTTGGCAAGGCATCCTCGCCGATGAGGCACTGGACGGTGTAGTAGCAGGCCGATTTGGCAACCGCCGCCACGGCGTTGACACTGCCCTCAGCTTCCGGATCCGTGCCGGTGAAATCAACCTCAAGATCGCTACCCTGAACAGTCACCCGTGCAGTAATCCGGATCGGGTCGCTGCTGATGCCATCGTTATCCAGATAGTCGGTGTAACTGTAGCTGCCGTCCGGAATGGCGCTGATCGCCGCACGGGTAATCCGCTCGGCATAGTCGATCAGCGCGCCGCTGTAGGCATGCACCATCTCCAGCCCGTAGCGATCGACCAGTTCCTGCAAGCGGCGTTCGGCGGTCCGGTTGGCGGCAACCTGGGCAGCAAGATCGCCTCGCCGCTCGTGCGGTGTGCGGACATTGCGGAGAATCAGCTTCAGCGCTGCCTCGTTCACAATGCCAGCATCCCAAACCCGGATCGGCGGGATGATCAGCCCTTCCTGATAGATCTCGGTCGCCACCGGCATTGAACCGGGAGACATGCCACCGACGTCGGC
>CAZRNC010000201.1:0-5610 GCA_964601285.1 uncultured Thermomicrobiales bacterium
TACCGGCCAGCTCGCCATCCACCAGCGCCAGATACTGCAACCAGTCATCCTGACCGATCGTCGCGGCAAAGATATGACCGCGGGCGGCATCCTCGTCAAGACTCCAGCCAATGTTCAACGCACGGGCAAACTGCTCCCGGTCAGAAGGCTCGGCCAGCCGCACCTCGACGCCATCCGGCATCGGCGGTCCATCCGGATTGCCGGTGAGATCGAGCGCCCAGATGCACTCCTCGCTATCCGGCAGATAGCCAAGTGTCCGCAAACGCTCATCAGTTCCCCAGTGCAGATCAGGATGCGTATCCACGCCAAACACGGTCGCACCCCGGCTGGCGGCTACCGATTCCAGTTGAGCCAGCATCTCCGCAGGGTCGGCGGCATCGGCCAGATTCAGCACACAGGAAAAACTGGGATCGTCGTCCTGGCTCGACCATACCGACGTCACCGCGGCCTCGGTGTGCCACCCGGTTCCCCATGCAGCACCCGCGCTATACAACTGGATAAAGGATTCACTCTCCACCCGGTCGACCCGCTGGATGAGTTCAGCATGCATGCTCAATCGTCACCTTTCGTCGAACCTAGCGGCCACTTTTGCTGTTCGAGTATATCCCCGACGCGACATTTCCCACTGTTTCGTACCATACTTGCAGGGAGATGCGATGGGAGACGCAGTTGGCATCGAGCAACGGCACTGACGAGGGAATCCTGCGAACCTGGCTTGACGGTGAACACGACCACTGGGTGCGAGCATTCGTCGCCACACTGGACGACGCAATCCAGCAACTGCAATCCGCCTGTTTCGAGCACCACTGGCAGGATCTTGTTGCCCAGGGAATTGATGAGGAGCAGGCCGGCCGGGCCAGTCTGGATATCTACCGGAATGGACTGGTCGACATCTTCCGGTTTGTCCGGGCGTCGGGAACGTTGACCGACGAGGTCGCCTGGTCGCGGATGAAGAGTGAGCATCGTTCGCTGGCTTCCCGTTCGGATACCGACCCGGCCATCCTTCAGGCGCTGGAAGATGCGCTCTACACCGCCGGGCAGACCGACGCAGGGTCGCACGGAGTCTACCGCTCGCTCAGCGGTGCGTTGATGCTCTTTCTGTATCAATATGTGGCTGACGGCCCACCCTGGCCCGGTGTATCCGCCAGCGATGAAGAAAAGATCGCCTGGGGCTATGCCGCCCTGCAGGCAATCGAGGACCACCAGATGTTTCACCTGGCCCTGTCCGCCTACATGCAAGAGGATGGCGTCCGTCATGTGCTGGATGCCTTGCTGGAAAACGCGATCGACGATGTGATCGCACACGATGCCTGCCTGTCTGAAATGGAGCGGTACGACCTGCTGCTCAGTACCGGCTTGCGTTGGGTTGTTGGCGCTGTCGAGCGCGGCTAGATTCGGGATACAACACAATGGACCTCTTTCACCGTTTCCGTGGCATATTCCTGGTATTGGCGGTGCTGATTGTCACCGCAGGCACAGCAGCCGCCCTCAGTGCCTTCGGCGGGAGTGGCATTGAGGAAAACGCCAACGACGACGGCACCAGTCAACGGGTTCGAACCATGGGCGAACGGTGCGCTGTTCCACTGATGGACGGCTGGACCTGGCGGCCGGCGAGTTGGACGCTGATCAGTCCAGCAGGCACAACGGTCGGATTTTATGAAACCTTGCATGGCCGGCCACTCTATACCGAGTGGGATGAGATGATCGACGAAACACTCTCCCGCTACGAAGGCCGGGATGATTTTGAGATCACCCGCAGCGACGAGTACGTCCGGATCGACTTTGGCGAAAAGGGTGGGTTGAATGTTATCCAGAAGTTCGACCGGGTCGGCTGCCACCTGACATTTGCACCCGGATCGTCCGACGTCCGCGCCCAGGAAATAGACCTCTGGGAAGAGCTGATCGAATCCGTGGAGCGCACCTACCCGCAGGAGTAACACACAGAAAGAGGAATACCCTTGACCGGCCAATCAGGTTATCGCGAACGCGTTGGATTCAACATCCGGAGAGGGCGGGCCAGCCGGGCCATCGACCTGATCCGCGATGCCGACAACCTCGGCGTCGGCACGGTCTGGATGACCATGGGTGCTACTTCATCTGACACATTGACCCTCTTCGCCGCAGCCGCGGTCCAGACAAAACAGGTCACCTTCGGTACCGGCATCGTGCCGGCATTCCCACGTCATCCGCTAACCCTGGCATCGCAGGCGCTGGTGCTGGACGACCTGGCCCCGGGCCGGCTAAAGCTGGGAATCGGCACCAGCCACCGGCCAACGATTGCCGGAACCTATCATCTCCCCTTCGACCGTCCGCTGGAACAGCTCCGCGAGTATGTTCAGGTGCTACGGCCTGCCCTGCGAGAAGGTCACGTCTCATTCGCTGGCGAGTACTACGCCGCCGATGCCCGCTTCCCGGCGGCACTGTCGACGCCGGTGATGGTTTCAGCGCTGCGGGAGAATGCCTTCGAAATGGCTGGCGAGCTTACCGACGGAGCGATCTCCTGGCTCTGCCCGCTGCACTATTTGCAGACTGTCGCGCGCCCTGCCATGCAGCGTGGCGCGGAAAAAGCCGGCCGCGACGCTGTGCCCCCACTGGTCGCCCATGTTTCGGTATCGCTGGAGACCGACCGGGCAGCCGTCCGCGAATCCGCCCGGCGCGAACTGGGCATGTATGCCGGTGCGCCTTTCTATCAGAACATGTTCGCCGACGCCGGCTATCCGATCGGCCCGGACCTCGCGTATAGCGACGAGCTGCTCGATCATTTGATTCTGGTTGGCGATGAAGACGGGTTGGGCGAACAACTGGTGAAGTTGCTCGATGACGGCATCGACGAACTGCTGGTCATGCTGATACCCGGCCAGGATCAGCAGGCAGAGGAGCAACGCCTCTTGCGTCTGCTCGGATCACTCTAGGAGCAAGGCGATGGTCCTACCTCGCGCGCATGTTTCGGGCCGTATCATGCCACCGGGATGGATCATCATCTGCCTGCTGCCACTGCTGGTGCTTGCCGGCTGTCGTGGAGAAAACGACGACCAGGACACCGCCGGCCACGGCCAGATCTCCCGCCCGGCAGATAGCGGCCTGCCGCTCGACAACCCCGACTCGGTCGCTGCCTTTGAAGTGAGCGAACAACTGCTGACTGCCTGGTTTCTGCTACGCGATTACGAAGCGGCGTTGCAAACCATCCACCCCAACTTCCGCGAGTCCTGGCGTTCGCTGATCGAGGATACCGAGGTCGCCCGTACCTGCTCGTTCATCCAGGTGGAAGGGAGCGAGCCGGACCCATCCGGCATGGTCACCGCCCGCTACGCCATCGGCGGTTGCAACGTCATCGCCCCCGGCGGCCTCACCGCCGTCTACATCCGCACCTCAATCCTCGGCTCCGAAGGCGGCCCCTGGGTCTCCCAGATCGAGTTTTTGAGGTAGGGGCGCATCGCATGCGTCCGCCGTTGGACACCTCGCAGTTTTGGCTTGTCCCTGCCTCTTTATGTGTCATCCTGAGCGCAGTCGAAGGATCTCTTTCCATGCAACGTCCGGCACTCCAGCAGCGTTGTGGCACAACGTTCGTGGTCAGTTATCACGCCGGCGTTGGCTGGAGCAGCCCAGCGTAAACCGTCATCCCGAGCGTAGTCGAGGGACCTCGTGGGTCGGATCTTTCGAGGTGACGTCAAGCTTCGAGGATCCAGGTCCCTCGACTACGCTCGGGATGACGGTGGAAGAGGCAGGGAGTTGGAATTGCCGGATCAGCCGGTTGTCGCCTCCGGGCGGTTGCCGTGGGACGATTGCGGGGTTCCGGGGGCGAGGGAGATGTGGGTGTGGAGCGCACGCCATGGCTCGGTGGTGGATGCACGGCTGAAGAGGACCGTTGCCCGGCCGGGACGTGGGTAGCGGGTTCCGTCTTCATGAATACCGGTGGAACTCCACGGCACGATGCCCCAGGCCTGGAGACCATCGCCGGAGACACCGGAAATCAACTGATCGACGATAAAGGTGAAGCCCTCGATTGTCGGCCAGATCGAGCGCCACTGGCGAGCTTCGAGCTGGTCCAGTCCCCGAACGACATCCATAAACGTGCCGAAACCGATGACGTCATCGTGAAAAAGCGCACGGGCAGCAACGAAATTGACATCGGAAACCAGCGCTCCCCACTCCTCAAACCAGTTGGAGATCGCAGCGTGTTCGGCATGTGTTGCGGTCACAGGGGTTCCTTCGTTGTTGTAGCTACCGCTCCGAAGCGTACCGGTCGGCATCGCCATATCCTCCGGCGGAAGCAGGTTCCGGCTCGTAGGACGGCACAGACGGCCGGCTATCGGTCGCCGACGGCGCCAGATAGTGCATCGATGCGCCGCCCAGGGTGATCAGATCACCATCCTTGAGCACCTGCGACATGATGATTGCACCGTTCACCCGTGTGCCGTTGCGGCTATCGCGGTCAGCAATTTCGTGCCGGCCATCCGGGCGCTGGATGATCTCGGCGTGGTAGGCGGAAACGGTGGTGTTGTCGATCACAATCTCGTTGTTCGGGTAGCGTCCCAGCCGGATGCGCGATCCGGTCAACACCTGCTGGTTGCCATCGATCAGCAACCGTGCCGGCGATTGTGGCTGGGCGGCTTCATAGTGGTCCTGTTGTCCGCCACCACCACGGGAAAGCCCGGAAAAGAGCGATTCCCAGACGCCACCGACGGTATCAACAATGCTGGGCGACATCCGGGCAATCGGAGCGGCGGCTACAAAAAAGATCGCAGCACCAGAGACCGTCCGGACCGGATCAGCCTGCTGTTCCTGCGAAACCTTGTAGAGCCAAACCAGCTGCGCCAGCCATATCAAAACGGCCAGAACCGTAATCAAGGTAAATATGGCTTGCCCTGTCATAGATATATTGCCTCCCCCAGCAATCGGTACTGCTCTAACAGGCTACGTGCATTACGCTGAAAGCCCGACCACGTTTATACACTGGTAATCAACAGGCAGGTGCCGGATGCCCAGTTCATCGTCGCACGTAACCACCCCACAGTAGAAAGAGTATAACCGAGAATGCGCCGGCTGTGTGACTCGCTGTCATGCAATATTCTGTTCCTTATTGGCCCAATATTGAGCGATCTCGCGATAGTCTGAACCAGTTACCACCGGCCGGTTGTGTGATTGTCATGGTAGCATCGCCCGGGAATGCATCCATCAACCACGATACAGGATAGGCAACATGGCGCTGAGAGTTGTTCTGACTTCCATACTCATCGGCCTTATCCTGACTGCCTGTGGCGGCGGCGGGCCGTCGCTGGATGCACGGGTGCTCCAGCTCCATCTCACCTACTCGATCGAAGGCCCGACCGATGCCGTCATGCAAGGCACCGGCGGCGCAGCTGCCACCGGCTCGACGGTCGAATGTCGCCTCACCGGCGGTGGGCGCCCCGTCCTCGGCACAGCCGTCGCCAACGAAACCGGCTCGTTCGAGATGCCGCTCGATCTGGAGCTGATGCCCCGCAACCTCCCCGACGCCGAGACCTTCCGCCAGCTCAACGACATGGTCGAATGCCGCTCCGGAACCGGCAGCTGGGTCACCCCCCTACGCCAACCCATGGTCCGGACGGAATAGACCGGGGCGCATCGCAT
>CAZRNC010000202.1:0-5579 GCA_964601285.1 uncultured Thermomicrobiales bacterium
AACCACGATGCTGTTCCGACGAACCGACGGATCGTTCCGATCCGAGGGAGAGGCAGCGCCTCTCCCGTACGGATGTCACGATCCCCTGTGGCCTGGTACTCAGGATGACAGCCGAACATACAGATCTCCTCGTTAGAGTCCATTGTCTCCGTGTCGATTCATCCTGGAATAGCCAAACAGTGATTGGCATCTGCAATGAGCCAATTCATTGCTACAATGGACTGCATGGATATTGCAACGATCAACCTGGTCCGGAATGGTGGGTCGCCGCTCTATCTCCAGCTTTGTGAGGCGCTGGAGCGGGCGATTGTCAGTGGCGAACTGCCGCAGGGTGAACGGCTACCGGCGGAACGGGAGCTGGCGGCCATGCTGGGGATTAGCCGGACGACCGCGGTGAATGCTTATCGCGAGCTTGAAGCGCGAGGGCTGGTGCGCGGGTTTGTCGGACGTGGCACATTCGTTTCCGGCGGTCCCGACCGTTCCGGCGCGCCATTCTCCTGGCGGGGCAAGGTGGCCCGGGGCGCGCTGCGCACCGAAGATCCGATGTTACGCTGGATGGTGAAGATGGCCGGCAATGCCGAGGTGATCTCTTTCGCCGCAGCGACGCCGGCGGCGGAGTGCTTCCCGGTCGATCGGTTTCAGGAGATGCTCGATCTGACACTCCGGCGGCGTGGACCGGCCGCGGTGGCGCTCAGTCCAACCGAGGGGCATCAGGATTTACGGCGGACGATTGCCAGCTGGGAAGGGGTGCGGCCGGAGCAGGTGCTGATCATCTCCGGCGCACAGCAGGGAATGGACCTTGTCTCGCGTTGCCTGCTCGATCCGGGCGATACGGTCATCATCGACCGGCCTGCCTACCTCGGGGCCATTCAGGTCTTCCGGGCGGCCGGGGCGCATTTGGTGAGCTGGGATGTTGACCGCGCCGATTTCGACGAACTGGAAGACCTGATTGTCCGCTACCGTCCGAAGCTGATCTATACCAACCCGACCTTCCAGAATCCGACCGGCGGCTTGATGTCGCGTCCCGATCGTCGCGAGCTGCTGGAGCTTGCGGCACGCCACCGGCTGCCGGTGATTGAGGACGATCCCTACAGCCGGTTGTCGTTCGACGGGAAGCGGATGCCGAGTCTCTATGAACTGGACGAGCACCAGCTTGTGATCCACATTGGCACCTTCTCGAAAGTGCTTTCCGGTGGGCTTCGACTTGGGTGGTTGATTGCGTCTGATGCGATCGTTGACCAGTTGGGGTTGATCAAGCAGCGCAACGACGTCTCCTGTCCCACCCTGACCCAACTGGCGGTTTCGGAGTTCCTGAACCGTGGCTATCTTGAGCAGCATCTGGTGGAGCTTCGTGCCGAGCATCGCCGGCGATATCTGGCGATGTGCCGGGCGATCGAGCGGCATGTCCGTCCGGGTGAATTGACGTTCCAGCCGGTTGAGGGCGGGATGTATCTCTGGTGCCGGCTGACGTCGGGGCTGGATGCTGCCACGTTGCTGCGGGCTGCCAGTAGCGCCGGGGTGATCTATGCCGGCGGTGAGGCGTTCTATGCCGATGGGGGTGGCAGGGACCGTCTGCGTCTCAGCTTCTCCTGTGCGCCGGCTCCGGCCATCGACACCGGTATCGCCAGGCTGGGGGCATTACTGCACGATCTGCGCGCAACCGACAGCCTGGCCGGAACTATTCCGGTCGCCAGGTGAACGTCCGGTCTTCAGCACGGCCGGCAACCCAGGGGAATTCCGGCGGTGGAGCGGCTTCCAGCACCGGTTGGGATGCTGTTGTTGTCCTGATCTCCACGCTGCTATCGCCAATCGAAACCAGCCGGAATTCGGATGGAAACTCGGCCAGCGCTCCGGTGGCGCACTGCAACCAGCGGTCTCCGCTGATGATGTGGTGGTAGTGGTTGTGTCCGCAGAAGCAGATGACTGTTCCGGCGCGGGCTGTCAGATCGTTGAGGATGGCGTCACCGTCCTGGACATGGCCGGCGTATTTGCCATCGACCGACGCGACATACCCGGCTTGCGAGATCAGCGGATAATGGCTGACGACCAGCAGCAGATCCGGCGCCTGGCTATCCAGATCAGCAAGCGCGGATTCAACCAGCCCGGCATCAGGAATGGCCAGCGCTGCTCCATCCGGGGTGTAGACGTCGCCAACGCCCCAGGCTGATTCCAGCACCAGCACGGCAATGTTCTCTGGCAGACCGAGTTCGCTGCCACGGGTGATGCCGGGGTGGGCGTGCCGGCCGATAACGGTGTCAAAGCGTGCTGCCGCTTCCGGCGTCTCCCGGTCGTGGTTGCCCTTGCAGGCCAGCCAGGGTGCATCCAGCCGTTCCAGACAGCCTGCTACACGTTGCAATTGTTCGTCGCTGGCGTGGTGGGTGAGGTCGCCGGGAATCAGCACCAGATCCGGCCCGGCGCGGTTGATCGCGTCGACGGTCGGGTTCACGATGGTTGTGGCATCTCCGGTGAGGAACAGATTCTGGAAACCGCCGCCGACCGGCCCGCCGATATGCAGGTCGTTCATCACGGCAATAGTGAGCGCCGGTAGGTTCCTCATTCGAAGTCCCCTCGTTCGTTTCGTTTCCCGGATATCGTTGCTGATGCACGCCAGCAGTGTACAGGAATGGCATTGTTCTGGATGAAATCCCCGCAGGGGTAGGGGCGCATGGCATGCGTCCGCCGTTTGACACCACCAACGCTCACGCAGGAGCAGACCTGCTCAGGTTGTCATTCCGACGAAGGAGGAATCCGTAATCCTTTGTGTCCAGACAGAGAACGGATTCCTCCTTCGTCGGAATGACAAATCAACCGGCATGTATACGCGAAACCCCAATGTGAGTGAACGAGGACGCATGCCATGCGCCCCTACCCCTGGCGAGGGGATTTTGGCCACGTTGTGACAATCGGGAATAAAGCGGGACACATCCCGTTACATCATATTGAGTGGGCGAGGACACTCGATTGCCGCCGGTTCATCTTCTCACCCCGGATGGCCCCGGCGAGGTTTGACGCAAGACCAGCGATCGATTTCTGTGCATCCTCCTCCTCCTAACCTCCTTTCCCCCGTCCCCCGGGCTGGCCCATCCAGCCCGGGGGATGCCCCCCCCCCCATTTTCAGCTTCCACATTGGCTACACTACCGGTGCAGTCGTGAGAGGCGATTACTGTGTCCGTTACCCGGTTCCGTTTCCTGCCAATACTCATACTGCTGATGTTTCCGCTGGTGTCCTGCATCTTCGAGGATGATCCTGTCTCAAGAACCAGCCTGCCGGTTCCCGGTGAGGTGATCGTGGTGAGGGATACCAACGATGACGGTCGCGGCGAACTCTTCCTGATCAACGCTAACGGCACCGGCCCGCGGCAGATCATGAGCAATCAGGGCTATGGCATGCCAACCTGGTCGCCGGATGGCATGCGACTGGCGGGGATTTCCGACTCATCCGAAGGTCACCCGATTGCGGTCATTGATGTCGAGGCGCAGGGGATCACCACGCTGGTCGTGCCGGCCGGTTCCTACGATGGCATCCACTGGCACCCGAACGGCACCGAGCTGGTGTTTTCAGGAATTGACCACAGCAGAACGTCCGAAGGGGCGGGCTTTATCGGTTCGCAGCTTTACAGCATCGACATCGAAACGCGCGAGATCGAGCGGCTGACCACTGATAGCGGCATGAACTATACCGGCGTTGGCTGGTCGCCCGACCGGCAGCGCATCGCCTGGTCAGATAGCAACGGGCTGTTGATTGCCAATGCAGACGGTTCCGATGTGATCCGGGTTGATGGCATCTGGAATGCGTTCGAGATCGTCTGGTCGCCGGATGGCAGCAGCATCGCCTTCACCGGTTATCCGGACGAGTTCGGGGCGCTCTATACCGTCAACGCCGATGGCACGGATTTGCAGCGCATGGTTCCCGACGACTTCCGGACGTCCAACCCCGGCTGGTCGCCGGACGGCCGCTACCTGGCCTTCTCCCGCTTTGAAGGAAGAACGAACAGTTTGTATGTCCTCGATGTCGCCAGTGGCGAGTTCCGCAAGATCGCCGAAGCTTCCGGAAGCATTGATCCCGCCTGGTCGCCGGAAGGTGAGTGGATCGCCTTCGTCACCCAGTTCATGAATGGCGAAAGCCTGGGCGCAACCCACCTGTGCGTCGTCAGCGCCCACGACCAGAACCCGAGGGCCGACACGATCGTCCGCGACCTGCTGTCGCTCTCCTTAGTTGAATGGCGTCCACTGGGGGAGTAGGGCGGATTGCATTGTGTAACCATGCCTTTCCCTACCGTCGCCCCGAGCTTCTTTTCCCGTCATCCCGAGCCTCCCTTCCCGTCATCCCGAGCGAAGTCGAGGGACCTCGTGGGTCGGATCTTTCCCGGTGACATCAAGCCCCAAGGCTCGAGGTCCCTCGACTTCGCTCGGGATGACGGGAGGGGAGGCTTGATCAAACCGCCGGCAGGCCGGAGCCGCGTTTGTAGTAGCCGTGCTGGAATCCGAACCAGCAGAGGAAGCCGATGTTGCCGCGGTAGGGCTTCCAGTGCTCGGCGATCGCCCGCACCTCGGCCTCGCTGGCGTTGCCGGCCATTCCGTTGAAGACACCGATAGCAGACCGTAGGCCCATATCGCCGGCCGGGATGGCATCGCGACGTCCAAACGCGCGCATCAGGGTGTATTCCGCCGTCCAGCGACCGATGCCAAGCTGGCGCTGGAGGACGGTCAGGGCGTCCTCATCATCCAGCGGTTCGACTGCGGAGAAGTCCATATCGCCATCCAGCACCGATTGGGCCAGTGCGACGATGTAGCGCGTCTTCTGCCGGCTGAACTGGATTTCGCGCAGCTCTTCCTGGGTCAGGGTGATGATCCGCTCCGGGCTGGGGAAGCGGTAATAGGTCGTGCCGTTGTGGCTGATTTGCTCGCCATAGTTCTCGACAAACCGGCGTTTCAGGCGATAGGCAAACCCGATGTTGATCTGCTGGCCGAGGATCGCCCAGACCATCGCTTCAAACGGCGACCCGGCCTGCACCAACGGCAACCCGCCGAACGTCTCCACCAACGGCCGGGCAAACGGCTCATCAAGTGGCAGGTTCGTGCGGTCTGCATCAAGCTGGAACTGGTGGCGCACCCGTGCGGCCAGGAACTCCTCGGACATCGTGCCGGCCAGGACGTCGGCGACGACGCCACCCTCTGCCGGCCGCACCTCGATCAGCGCCGGCCCGTCCGGGCCATCCAGCGCCCGGCGATAGGTTGTGCCATCGACGACATCGAGAATCTCCTGATCCGACCGCGCCAGATACTGCATCGCCAGATCAAACCGGAACGGCTCCCTCGCCGGCAGGTAGATACCCATGCATGCTCCTCGTGCTCGAACGAACCTGCTCCAACAATACGCGATCCGGTTTGAACGCAAGAACCGGATCGGCCACTCGTTCTCTCCGATGGAACCTCAGCGCAATTCTCGACGTATGTTGAGTAGAGGATGCAATTTCTGAGGAGTGTGAAATGCTGCACGGGGTACACCGGTCTGCTCGGCGGCAGGTTGTCTGCCTGTTGTTCGTTGCCATGCTGGCGCTTGCGGCCTGCGGCGAGGA
>CAZRNC010000203.1:0-5565 GCA_964601285.1 uncultured Thermomicrobiales bacterium
CGCGATGATGTCGAGGTTGAGGTCCGGTCGGATCCGGAGTGGTACCCATCGCCGATGGTGCTGGTTAGCCCGGCTTCCGGGAAACCCTGGACCTCGGGCGATCTCAGCAGTGCCCTGACGGCGAGCGAGCCGCCAATCTACTGCAAGGACGAACGTGGACAGCTCCAGATCATCATGCACTGCCTCCAGGATGGCGAGGGAGAGCAGATCGCCGAGACGCTGAACACGATCCTCAACCGGATGCAAACCGCCTGAGACGGCGAGAAAGGAAGCCCCAATGCTCACCACGATCTACGCCAAGCACCTCTTCGACGGAACCGGCGCGGAGCCGATCCAGGACGCATTCCTCCAGATTGAGGGCGACCGGATCACCCGTGTCGGTCAGCGCAACGAGTTGGGTTCGTCAGTCGTCGGCCGGCAACTCGATCTCGGCGACGCCACCCTGCTGCCCGGACTGATCAACATGCATACCCACCTCACCTGCAGCGCTGGCTGGGAAGTGTTGAAGGACGCCCTGACCGACAGCTACGAGACCAAGATGATGCGCGCCGTCGAGAACGCACGGGCAACCGTCCGCTCCGGCGTTACCACGGTTCGTGACTGCGGCACGCTGAACTCGATCATCTTCAGCCTGCGTGAGGCATCCGAACAGGGCATCATCGAAGCGCCGCACATCTGGGCATCCGGCGAGGTGCTGACCTCAACCGGCGGTCACTGCTACTTCTTCGGCGTCGAGTGCGACTCGGTCGAGGATGTCAAGCGAGCCGTACGCGAGCAGGTCAAGGCCGGGGCAGACTACATCAAGGTCATGGCCAGCGGCGGCGGACTGACTCCAAATACGTCCCCTGAGTGGGCACAGTTCAACCGCGAGGAGATGATCGAACTGGTCAACGACTCCAACCGCATCGGCAAGCGCGTCGCGGCCCACTGCCACGGCACACCGAGCATCGTCAACGCTGCGGCAGCCAAGGTGACGACGATCGAGCACTGCTCGTTCAGAGTGCCAGGCGGACTCAAATATGAACAGCACATCGCCGACTCCGTTGCCGAAGCCGGCATCTACGTCGTCCCGACACTCAGCAACGGTTGGCGTCGCATGCAGAAGGCGCAGGAGGCCGGTATGCCGCTCTCGCCCCACGCCGGCCAGCGCGATCAGCGCGCCTACAACCTGCGGAACCTGGTCGAGTCCGGTGTCAAGATCGTCTCCGGCAGCGATGCCGGCATGAGCTTCACCGGCTTCGACGACTTCCAGTTGGACATCGAGCATCTGGTCGAATTCATCGGCTTCTCGCCGGCTGAGGCGATCGTCACCGCCACCGGACGTGCCGCCGAAGCAATCGGCACGGACGACTTCGGCGTCCTGGCCGCCGGCAAGCGGGCCGATATCCTCGGTGTGCGTGGCAACGCCACCGAAGAGATCGAACGCCTGCGCGAGATCGAGATCGTCCTGAAGTCCGGCCAGCCGATCATCGGCGAACTGCCGGCGGCGTAAGAACTGGTCTCCCCACTATCGTAGGGGCGCAATTCATTGCGCCCGCATGATTGGTCGGGTCTGAAACAGGGCGCAATGAATTGCGCCCCTACGAATACAAGAGGACAGCTTACGCCAACGGAGGCAGCACATGACTGAACGGCCAACCGGATACCTGACCGACGAGGAGATGAACGCACTCCGGACGGTGAGCACGGCGTCGCTCACTTCGCAACTCGGGAAACGCGGGCTGCAGAACACCTTCATGGGCGGAGTCATCCCGCTCCGGCCAGACCTGCGGATGGTCGGCTATGCCTTTACCCTGCGCTACATCCCGGCGCGGGAAGACCTCGACCTGGCGACCGATTTCGACAACTGGAGCAATCCGCAGCGATTGGCCGTCGAGGAAGTCGGGCCAGACGATGTGCTGGTCATCGACGCCCGTGGAGACCTCACCGCTGCCTCGCTTGGCCACATCCTGATGACCCGGATCATGAAGCGTGGCGCAGCCGGCGTCGTCTCCGATGGCGCGTTCCGGGATTCACCAAGCATCTCCCGGCTCGACATGCCGACCTACTCCGCCGGGATGCACGCCACCACCAGCTTCGTCGCGCACCACCCAATCGACATGAACCTGCCGGTTGGCTGTGGTGGGGTGGCCGTCTTCCCCGGAGATGTCATCGTCGGCGATGCCGAAGGAATCGTCGTGATCCCCCGCCACCTGGCCGCCGAAATCGCCCGCGACACCGCCGCCCAGGACCGCTTCGAGAACTGGGCGCTGGCCAAAATCGAATCCGGCGCCAGCATCCGCGGCGTCTATCCACCGGACGACACCACCCGCGCCGAGTTCGAAGCATGGCTGGCGGAGCAGACCACCGATTGAAGCCAACCCGGAACCAGCCCACAGGGGATCAAACATTTGTACGGGAGAGGCCATGCCTCTCCCTCGGATCGGAACGATCCGCTGGTTCGTCGGAACAGCGTCGTGGGTAAGCATGTCGCGCTGACGCGCGACGGGAGAGACATGGCCTCTCCCGTACGACCGGTATACATTCCCTGTGGCAAACCACTTAACATGACAAGGAGCAAGCGGGCCGCTAGCTCTTCGCCGGCAACCACTTCCGGGCGACCTTCGCCACGACCGTGTACGCCGGGTCGAAGACGTTGGCGATGTCGTATTCGATGGTCTGACCTAACAGAATCGACGCCTCGGCGGTGTCCAGTCCGTAGTCGTGCGCCAGCCAGCGGACGAGCTCGGTCGTCGCGATCTGGAGCGCCTCATCGAGCGGACGGGCATTGCCGATTGCCATGATGTAGTCGTCATTCTCGGTGCGCGGCCAGGCGATGTTGGTTCCCTTGATGACCTTCAGCGTGAACTCGACTTTCATCGAGATCTCGACACCGGTACCGACGATCTCGCCATCGCCCTGGACGGCATGGCCATCACCGATGTGAAACAGGCCACCCTCAACCGCAACCGGGAAGTAAACCGTCACGCCCTCGCCGTGGCCACGGTAGTCCATGTTGCCGCCGTGCATCGCCGAGGTGGCCGTCGAGATCGCCTGACCACCCTCCGGGGCAACGCCAAAGCAACCAATCATCGGATCGAGCGGAACCGAGAGCTTGCCGAGATTCCCTGCCGGCTCACGGAGCGTCACCGTACCGGCTTCGACATCAACATCCCAGTCGATCAGCGTCTGCTCCGGCAATGTCCGCACAAAATCCGGGTCGAGAATCCGCTCGGCAATAACCAGCGCCGTCCAGCCGCGTTGCCGGTTGGGTGTCAACCGTTTGAAATGGACTGCCAGCGCGTCGCCCGGCTCGGCCCCTTCGACGTAGAACGGCCCGGTCTGCGGATTGCCGCCAACATGTACCCGCTCATCATTGCCGTCCTGCCCACGGGCATCGAGCGTCGTCGTGATAATCGTGTCACCGCTCGCCACCCGCAGCACCGGCGGATGGCTGCCCATTGCTGAAAAATAGTGATCTGGAGTAAATCGATGCGTTGCCACTGGAAGTCCTTTCGCTACCCGGAATCCGCCAGCCGAGTGTAGCGCGGAACGGGCCGGCCCGGCTCTGTCTTTGCAATCTGGCCAGAATCGGTGATACTAACGCCCTGAAACATCATGCAGTCGTGGGAACGAGCGGAGCACAGGAACCTTGAAGCTATACGATACGCTCTCGGGCGAGAAGAAAGAGTTCGAGCCGCATGACGGCCGGACCGTGCGGATGTACGTTTGTGGCGTCACCCCGTATGACACCACCCACATCGGCCACGCGATGACCTATCTCACGTTCGACGTACTCAGCCGCTATTGCCAGTACCTCGGCTGGCGGGTCAAGTACGTCCAGAACGTCACCGACATCGACGACGACATCCTCAAGCGGTCGAACCGCGATAACGAACCGTGGGACAACCTGGGAGATCGCCACACCCGCCAGTTGGTGCAGGATCTCTCGGCGCTGAATGTCCTCTGGCCGCAGGCATTTCCGCGGGCGAGCGAAGAGATCGAAACCATCATCGAGATGAACGAGACACTGATCGCCAAGGGCATGGCCTACGAGAGCGGCGGCAACGTCTACTTCCGGGTCTCCAGCGACGAGGATTATGGCGCTCTCGGCAAATACACCAATGCCGAAATGATCGAACTCTCCCGCGAACGCGGCGCTGATCCGGACGATCCACTTAAGGAAGGTCCGCTGGATTTCATCATGTGGCAGGCGATGAAGCCAGGCGAGCCGAACTGGGAATCCCCCTGGGGGCCAGGACGCCCGGGCTGGCACATTGAATGTTCTGCCATGGCAATGCGCTACCTCGGCGACACGATCGACATCCACGGTGGCGGTAGCGATCTGATCTACCCGCATCACGAGTGCGAAATCGCCCAGTCCGAACACTTCTCGGAAACCAGACCGTTCACGCGGTTCTGGATGCACATCGGCATGGTCGAGTATCAGGGCGAGAAGATGAGCAAGTCGCTCGGCAACCTGGTGCTGGCGCGAGAAGTGCTGCGCTATCACTCCGCCGACGCACTGCGGCTCTACCTGCACAGCAACCACTACCGCGCGCCGTGGGCCTATCGCGACACCGGCCCGGCTGAATACGAAGGCTTGGCAAGCCTCGTCTGTGAAGGTCTGGCAATCAGCGGTGGCAGCAGCAATCCGCTGGATGCCGGCGGCTACGAGCGCCGCTTCCGGGCAGCGCTGGATGATGACCTGAACACGCCGGACGCCGTCAAAGTGCTCCACGAACTGGCCTCGGATGTCGTGGTGCAGGCAGCAGCGAAGCACGATGTCGTTGATGCACAGGCAACGCTCAAGACGCTCGGTGGGCTGCTCGGCATGTCCGGCGTGATGTACGGCCGGCGATAAGGAAAACCGATGCTCCTGACGATCGACATCGGCAATACCAACGTCGTCTTCGGCGCACACAACGGGTCCGGCTGGATTCATACCGGCCGGATCGAGACCGTCCGCACCCGGATGGCCGATGAGTACGCCGTCGTGTTCAAGGCGTTGCTGGAAGAACAGGGCCTCTCGTGGGATAGCTTCGACAAAACGATCATCTCCAGCGTTGTGCCACAGCTAACGCAGGGGATGATCAACATGGTCGAATCCCGGGCCGGCAAGGCGCCTCTGGTCGTCGGCCAGCATCTCGACCTCGGCGTGGCGGTCAAGACTGAGCACCCGGCAGCGACCGGTGCCGACCTGATCGCCAACGCAGCCGCCGGGTATCACCGTTTCGGCGAGACCTGCATCATCGTCAATACCGGCACAGCAACGACCCTGACCGCTGTCGCAGAGCCCGGCGAACTGCTTGGCGTTTCGATCGCCGCAGGGCTGATCGTCACCTCGGATGCGCTGGTCAGGCAAGCTGCCCAGTTGCCGCATGTTCCGCTAGTCGCCCCACCATCGGTGATCGGCCGGAACACCGAGCAAGCGATCCAGTCCGGCCTCGTCATCGGTCACATAGCGATGATCGAGGGTCTGCTGGCCCGGATGAAAGCCGAGCTCGGCGGCGCCAAGGTCATCGCCACCGGCGGCCTGACCGCCATCCTCGCCCCCCTCACCGACCAGTTCGACGAAGTCGATCC
>CAZRNC010000204.1:0-5555 GCA_964601285.1 uncultured Thermomicrobiales bacterium
GGATCAGCTCGACGATCGTGCCGCCATGGGCTTCGATGCCGATATTGACCTGCTCCAGCGTCGGGTTGCCGAACTCGTAGCCGGAGAACATCAACTCCTCGTTGGTGTATTCGTGGTTGACCCAGAGCAGACCCTTGTTGGCCGAGCGGCCGAAGCGCGGGTTGCCATGAAAGCCGATGTAGTCGCAGTTGTAGCCGATCTGAACGGCCTGGGCTGCGGCGGTCTGATTATTCGGATCGAACTCCGGACCGCCGGCGTGGATCGGGTCGCCCCACTTGAGGAGCGGCATCCAGCGGTAGCCATCCGGTACCACGATTTTCTGGCTGGTGGCTGGCTGTGGCGGAATCGGGTTGAACCGGATGCGTGCCCAATCCTTCTGGGCAACCGCTTCCTGGCGTTCAACGGCCGGAACACTGAGCACCATGGCTGCCGCTGCGCCGGCCTTGAGCAGGCCACGCCGGCTAATCCTGCGCTCCATGATGCTGGCGAACGTTTCGCCTCGACCCTTGCCGGAAAGGATGGCGTCCTCATCGTGGCGTCCTGCTTCCCGGTGTTCGCCGGGCTGCTGGGACATTTCCCTGTCCTTGAGCATCTCGCTGGATCCCCTCTCATACCAAGCGGACGTACTGGTTCCAGCTTGAAACAGGGGTGTGATCTGCCCGTAAGGAGAGAAACAGGAGTTGGTAACCGTTTGGCTGGCCAGATCGGGGTTTGTGAACTGCGGATGAGGAGTCTTGTGGAGTGTTTTCGATCCGTGAGAAAACTACTCGAGCGTTACGAAAAGATGATAGTTCGTGGAGTTCATGTAACGATCCCATTCGCATCAAGTTTGGAAAGGGTGGAAGCGCTCAACCTGTCATCTCGACCGAAGCGGAGAGATCTCGTCCGACTAACGTGATGCCGTGTTGATTCCGTTCGGCGAACGTCGTCGATCACTGCCGCACAATTCGTGACGAGATCTCTCCGCTTCGCTTCGCTCCGGTCGAGATGACAAATCAGGTGAGTCGAGATGACAGCGAGAACGCCTCCACCTTCTTCTTTGATGCGATTGGGGATTCATATACCCATCCCCAAGATGTTGCCTGGCGACGTTGTAAGATCAGATAACAGGAACATGCACAGCATATCGAGACCCGCCGGGAACGCACCGGCGGGTCTTTCGTTTCAGTACCGAGGGGGATTCCATGACCACTTCGCGGCATTACGACGTAATTGTGATCGGATCAGGGCAGGCAGGCGGGCCACTCGCATCGGCGTTGGGAGCGCATGGCTGGCACACAGCGATTGTCGAGCAGGATCACCCCGGCGGAACATGTGTGAACTATGGCTGTACCCCGACCAAAACGATGGTCGCGAGTGCCGAGGTTGCCTGGGTTGCACGCCGGGCAGGTGATTATGGCGTCCAGACCGGCGATGTCTCGGTTGATATGTCGATCGTTCGCAAACGGAAACGCGACATGGTCGAGTCCTTTCGACAAGGAAGCACCAGCGGGCTTGAATCGGCGGAGAATGTCGAACTGATCCGTGGCGAGGCCCGGTTCACCGGCGATAAGCAGATTGAGGTGAACGGACCACATGGCCCGGCAACACTCACCGCTGACCGGTTCTTCATCAACACCGGCACACGCAATTCGACACCGCCGATTGATGGGCTGGATTCGGTCGACTACCTGGACTCCACCTCGATCATGGAGCTGGATTACGTTCCGGAGCATCTGATCGTGATCGGCGGTGGCTATATCGGGCTGGAATTCGGCCAGATGTTCAGGCGGTTCGGCAGCAGGGTGACGATCATCCAGCGGGGCGGGCAGTTGCTCAATCGTGAAGACCGCGAACTGGCCGATGCTGTCAGATCGATTCTCGAAGAGGATGGCATCACTGTGCTGATGAACACTGACGTTGAACGTGTTGCAGCATTCGATGGCGGGGGCATTCGGGTATCTGTTGGCGACGATGTTCTCGATGGATCCGATCTGTTAGTCGCTATCGGCCGGCGACCGAACACTGATGTGCTGGCCCCGGAAGTTGCCGGCATTGAGGTGGATGACAAGGGTTTCGTTGTCGTCAACGAGCGGCTGGAGACGAATGTTCCGAACGTCTGGGCGCTCGGAGAAGTGGCAGGGCAGCCGGCGTTTACCCACATTTCCTACGACGACTTCCGGATCGTCCGGAGCAATCTCCTGGACGGCGGCAATCGCTCGACCAGCGACCGCCTGGTCTCCTACGTTGCCTATATCGACCCGCAGTTTGCACGGGTCGGGATGAGCGAATCCGAGGCACGTGAAGCGGGCCACGACATCAGGGTTGCCAGTATGCCGATGGAGAGGGTCGCGCGGGCGCTGCAGACCGATGAGACGCGCGGCATGATGAAGGCGATCGTCGATGCCGGGACGGACAGAATCCTCGGTGCAGCAATTCTCGGGGCCGAAGGTGGCGAGATCATGAGCATCATCCAGACCGCGATGATGGCCGACCTGCCATTCCAGACGCTTCGCGATGCTCCCTATGCCCATCCAACCTTCGCCGAATCGCTCAACAACCTCTTCAACTCGTTCAACGAGTAGCGCTTTCCGGGAAATGTGATGAAATCATGAGAAAGCTGTAGTGGGTTGCGGTAAGGGGAAACGATCCTGGTTGCGCGAGATGAGGACCGGCTACGGTTAACAGTGCCGGTGACCACCCTGATCAGGACGCTGATTGCGATTGCCGCCGTGTTGGTCGTGCTCAGCGTCGCTTCCCAACTGGCCGTCCGGGCGTTTGACTGGCATCCGGAGCGAGTGATTGTTCAGTGGGTGAACCTCGATCGCGAACGCAACCTGCCGACGACGTTTCAGACGTTGCTATTCTTGGGAAATGCGTTGGCTCTGGCCGGCATCGCACTCTTGAAGCGGGCAGCCGGCGACCGCTGGACCCGCCACTGGGCAGGGTTGTCATTGATCTTCCTGCTGCTCGGCTGGGACGAGATTGCCGAGATCCACGAGCGTTTCATTGATCCAATGCGTCGCTTGTTTGACTTGCAGGGGATCCTGTTCTTTGGCTGGGTGGTGCCCGGCGCGATTGCCGCGTTGGTCGTCGGCACGATCTATCTGCGATTCGTTGTTGCTTTGGAGCCGGGCTTCCGGAACCGGATCATCCTGGCCGCGATCCTCTTGCTCGGCGGAGCGTTGGGGATGGAACTGGTTGGTGGCTGGTACTACGAGCGTATCGACCAGAATACCAATATGCTCTACGTAACGCTGACGACAATCGAAGAGTCACTGGAGATGGCCGGGCTGATCCTGTTCCTTTCGACGTTGCTGTACTACTTTGCCCGGATACTGCCATCCGGACGGATCGAGATCAGCGGCGAGCCGGACCGCATCTGGGTAGATGCGGTCCGGAGTGAAACCAACCAGTAGCAGTACCCACGGAGCGGTTTGGCAAGTATTGCCCATCGACTGGGTGTATGGTATAAGCCCTTCGACAGGCAGAGACAGTCAGAATGGTTCGACGTTGGTGGTCTTATCGACCGCTGGGCTGCCTGCATGCAGTAAGGAGGTCCAATGTCGATGTACGTTCCGTCCCGCCGCGGGCCGGTCATGACCGCCGCGGCGATTGCTGCTCTCCTCTTGGCTCTGCTTGCCCCACTGCTTTCGCAGCCCGTCGTCAGGGCACAGACTCCTCTTCAGGTACTTTCCACCCTCGACGACGGAAGCGTAGGCACACTCCGACACCTCATCGAAACCGCCCCACCTGGATCAACGATCAGGTTCGACAACCTGTCGTTGCCGGCCACAATCACGCTCGATCCCACAAAGGAGTATCTCGCCATCAACACGAGCCTGACGATTGAGGGACCGGGGCCTGGAAATCTCACGATCAGCGGCGGAAACGCCACGTTTGTCTTCCTTGTCCAGGAACTAACGACCGTCACGATCGGCGGCGTCACCATCAGTGGCGGAAAATTCGGTTTGGGAGCCGGTATTCAAAACAGAGGCGACCTGACGATTGCTAACAGCGTCATAACCGGCAACACAACTGACAACACAGGTTCCGGCAATGGAGGAGGTATCTCCAACAATCCTACTGGGTCACTAACAATTACCGGCGGCAGCACAATCTCCGGCAACACGGCAGTCGGCGACGGGGGCGGCATTCACAACTTTGGCGGCAGTGTAACGATCGCTGCTGGCAGTACGATCTCAGGAAATACTGCCTTGGGCTACGGAGGCGGCATTTTTAACGCTCCCGTCCTCGACGGCCCACCAGGGGAAATGCACATCACCGCCAGCACCATTTCCGGTAACACTGCCACGGACAACGGTGGCGGCATCTTTACCTCTGGTGACCCCGTAACGATCGTCAACTCAACGATCTCCGGAAACGGGGCAAGCAGCGGCGGTGGACTCTACACCCCGTCCGGTAGTGTAACGATTACCAACAGCACGTTCTTCAACAACACAGCGGCAGCCGGAAGCGGCATTTTAGGTGCCAGTAACGTGAGTCTGAAAGGAACCATTGTTGCCAGCCCCGGTACGACTGGCTCCGCATGCAGCGCGCTTATTACCACCGCGGGCTACACGACAGCAGTTGCTTCCCGGGAGGCGTTGGGTCTACCGACATCGTGAACGAAGATCCTGATCTCGATGCACTCCATGACAATGGCGGACCGACCGAGACGCATTCCCCGTTTGTAACTTCACCGATCGTCAACTATATCCCGGCGGAGTTTTGTGCGGTTTCGACCGACCAGCGCGGCATCTCCCGTCCGCAGGGTTCGGGATGTGAGATCGGCGCGTTCGAGGTGCAGGCTCCGGTCTTCATCCAGGTTCCGGGGAACGCAAGCGCAATCGCAACATCACCGAACGGCGTGGAGGTGAATTACATCCTGCCGGTTGCGTTGGATTCTTTCGGAAGTCTTTCGAATGGAATCAATCCGACCGTGTCTGTCGCTTGCGATCCACCTCCGGGGACAATCTTCCCGCTGGGAGCGTCACCGATCAATTGTGAGGCGACCGATGGGTATGGTCAGGTGACGGAGCAGGCATACACGATCACCGTGCAGCCGGCCAACAGCTTGCGCCCGACTCTGAATGCCGGAGTCAACACCCGGTTCTACACGAACAACCCGGCCGGCGTGGCGGTGACGATGGCGCCTGTTGCCTCCAGTCCGATCGACCCGAACCCGGTTGTCACCTGCAACCCGCCGTCCGGCTCAGTCTTTCCGATCGGGACGACGCAGGTGACCTGTTATGCGACCGACATGTACGGATTGACCTCAATTCCGAGCAACTTCCTGATTATCGTTGTCCTGGGCGATCCGCCGGCAACGACGCCGCCATCGCCACCATCGCCGCCTTCACCTCCGGCACCTCCGGTTGACCCAGGCGACGGGGATGATGGCGAACCGGTCGCGCCACCTCCGGGCGAGGATGAGGACGAAGAAGACGAAGGCCGGGATGAGGTCGATACCTCGGCGTTCGACGACCTCTGGACACGAAACGACTCCTCGGTCGCCAATGGCACAACTGCCCGCAGCTGGACCTGGGGACCAAGCCCCTTCACGTCGCTTGCCC
>CAZRNC010000205.1:0-5555 GCA_964601285.1 uncultured Thermomicrobiales bacterium
GGGTCGTCCAGCCGCAACTCTGCCCGCTTCTGCTCGACCAGTTCGGGTGGTGCCGGCGTATGTCCGCTGGCCTCGACAAGTAACCTCGCCGGGTCACCCGGCGAGAGTGCATGCAACCCAAAGGCAAACACTGAGACGAGCAGGATAACCGGCAGCGCTGCTGCCAACCTGTGCAGGATGAACCGGATCATTGCACGCTGATGCTGTGGTCGATCAGATACAGATCGTTCGGATGAGTTGTCACATTCTGCACCCTGTCGCTGTCATAGCCCACAATCCGTGGCGCGGCGATCAGGTAGATATTGACTGCTTCATCCGCCATGATCTGCAGCGCTTCGAGCAGCAGTTCTTCCCGTTCGTCCGGATCGCCGGAGAGCTGGAGCTGACGAACAACGGCGTCGAGCGTGTCGCTGGAGAACCCGCCGTAGCCGTAGATACCAAGCGTGACGTTCAGCGCATAGTGCGGATCACCGATTGGCAACATGTTTACCGAGAACATCGAGGCGTTGAAATCACCGGTTGCCAGGACACCGGTAATGTCCTCGACCTGAATGACCTCGACATCGATCCCGATGCCGCTGAGCTGGTCCTGAATCGAGATCGCCATCGGAGTCAATTCAGGCCGGAATCCGTAGGTGTGAATTGTGAACGTCAGCCGCACCCCATCCTTCTCACGGACACCGTCACTCCCGGGCAGCCAGCCGGCCTCGTCGAGAATCCTGGAGGCAGTTTCGGCGCCGGTTTCCAGCTCAGGCGGTGTTGTGAACCCGATGCCCTCCGGGAGCAGATGAGTCATCTCGCGGCCAAGATTGTTGAAGACGATCTCGTTCAAGGTGCTGCGGTTAATCGCCGTTGCCACTGCCCGCCGTACTGCCGGGTCGTTGAATGGAGTCATCTGGTGGTTGAGGATCATGTGTTGATAACGGGAGGATGCGACGACCGGGGTATCGATAGAGTCGGGGAAGACCTCAAGTGAGGTTGACGCTACCTCGGTGACCAGATGCACCTCGCCGGACTGGAGTGCCAGGGCGCGGGCATTGGCGTCGGCCATCCGCTTGAAGAGGATGCCCGAAAGTGATGGCTCGCCGGCCCAATAGCCATCGTAGGCAACCGCTTCAAGTTCACCATCCGGCACGAACCGGTCGATCCGGTATGGCCCGGTCATCAACGGACCGTCCGGCGTCTCCTTGTAAATCAGGAAGTGGAATGATGCCAGGTTGTTCAGGAAGGATCCGCGTGGTTCGGGCAGGATAAACCGCAAGGTTTGCTCGTCGACCACCTCGAACGACGTTTCCGGATCCATGAATCTTGCTGCCGCGGCTTGCGTTTCGAGTGCCCGCTCGAACGATTCGCGCACAGTGTCGGCAGTAACCGGGCTGCCATCGTGGAACGTGATGTTGTTGTGAAGGACGACCTTCCAGGTGACATCGTCAACTTGCTCGATGGTTTCAGCAAGCCAGGGGACGATCTGCTGGTCCGGCGTCACCCGGGTGAGCGTCTCTGCCAGCCCATACTGGACAAAGGTATAGCCTTCCTGCGTTGGATCGAGCGATCCCGGCAGGTATCCGGCTCCGACAATCATGCGTTGCCGTTCGGGTGGTTCCGTCGATTCGGCATCCAGAGCGCTTTCCGCCGGCGTGTCTTCACCGCAGCCGGCGATCAGAACCAGGAGAGCCAGCATTGTGACTGCGAATCGTTTCATCGAGTCTTCCGTTTCTCATTAGGCAGGAGCCTGATCCCCACCTCTTATTGATACTCAGTATCAATATACGAAACACTGTCAAGGTGTATTGCCGGATGCGGTATCTTGGTCGCAGACAGGAGGACGGACCTTGATCGATGTAGTAGCAATCGGGCTCCGGGAATCGACCGTTTCACCGGAAGCGCACCAACTCTTCCGTACGCTGATTGATGAACTCGTGAGCACCGGCTCGATCACGCAGCCCGAGCATCCGGATCTGGTCCGGGAGCTTGCTCGCGAGGACTGGCTGGTTGTCGATGGTGATGTGGTGACGGCGGTCTATCCGTTTGCACTGGAGTCTTCCGGCATCCGGGTGACAATCCAGGGGCAGGAACGGTTTGCGATGTGTGCGATTGATGCACTTGGGATTACACCGATGCTATCGATGCCGGTCGAGATCACTGCGATCTGCCCCGAAACCGGTGAATCGCTCCACCTCTCGGTCGCGGTTGATGGCACGATCACAACGACGCCGTCGGATGTGGTCGTCGTTCGCCGGCGGCAGCGCGGGAGTGCGCACCTCAGCCGCTGCGCGGCAACCCGCTTCTTTGTGTCGGGCGACGCTGCGGAACGCTGGCGTGCGGAATCCGGAGATGCCGGCGATCTGATCCTCTCCCCGGGGGATGCATTCTCCGAAGCAACGCTAATCTTCGGCCGCTGCTATACCGACGGCGTGCGGATGGTGATTTGACCCTGCCGGGATCAGCTATCCAGCCACCTGTTGGCTTTGAATCGCAGGCCTCGCTCGATCCCTGCAATGACGCCGGCAACCGAGAGCATTGTTGATAGCCGGCCGGGAAGCCTCAGGGGTGATTCGAACTCAAAGTCGAAAATGTGGCTGGCAAGCTCGATCAATCCGGGGATCATCAGGATGAGGCCAATGACCAGCACTGTCCAGGAGAATGCCGAAATGTACTTGCTTGCTGTGGGGTGGTCCCGTTCGAACCGGGCGCGAATCGCTTCTGCCGATCCTTCGACCGGCGTCATCATGGTCTCTTTGTCTCCATCGATCAGATGTAGCCGTTGCATGCCAAAGTACCCCATTTTGGCTTCGATGACCACGCCGTCGCCAAGCTGGAACCTTGCCGGAGAGGATTGTGTTTCGTTCAGGATGCCGTTGCGGTAGAGAGCAATCTTCCAATCCCAGTCGAAGAAGTTGGCATCGATTGTCCAGGTGTGACCCGCGTGGTCAACTTCCAACATAGATCGCCAGAGCATGTCGCTGGCAGCATACGGCTTCAGTTGACGGGAATCGCTCATAGGTAACTCCGTTGTGGATACATCTGCAATGTGTGTATGTCAAGTGCAAATGACGACCCACGCGTCACTATACTCAATGCTACGTAACATCGACGGTGAAAGGTCAGGTGTGGATGCGTCTCTTGCGATGGATACTGATGTGGGCATTCTTCAAGCGGTTCAAGTGGGCCGCGATGCTATTGACTGGCGGACTGCTGGCAAAGCGCTACTTCGACGACCGCCGTGATCCACAACAGATGTAAAAGGTTCCTCTTCCCACCTTCAACATGACTTTCCGGCTATCGGAATCTCCCTGGTCACGCCCCTTTCAGGACGATAGTCGGATAGGTTCAACGCTCTCCATTTTCTAGGGTTATGCCAACGGTTCGGGCTATCTCCCGGGGAGTTTGTTGGAGGAACGTTGAACGCACGACTTCTTGCAGGATCCACCATGCGAACGGCCGGTTTGGCGCTCTGCGCACTGGCTGTCTTTTCGATGGTGTTTTATGGCGCAATTGCCCGCGAACTGGAGCGTGAGATTCCGGTTCATGGCACGGTCCAGACCATCTGGGAACGCGCCGACAGACCGGTTGCGACCGGTGAACTGAGTCGCGCCTGGGTTTGGGGGCCACGGGCTGTTGCCCAGTCGACCGAGTATTTCGCGGATAGCCCGAGCGGCACCCGGACACTCGTCTACTTCGACAAGGGCCGGCTCGACATCCTCGACGAGGCAGGAAACCGAACGTCTCCCTGGTATGCCACAGGCGCACTGCTGGTGAGCGAGATGCTGTCCGGCGAGATCGAGATCGGCGGAGATGAAGCCGTTGCTCGTGATGTTCCCGAGATTGCCGTTACCGGAGATGCCGGCCACGAGAACGCCGTGACCTATGCAACGTTGGCTCCACATTCTGTGCTCGCAGACGATGCCGGCCCGGTTGACGCTGCCGTTGGTGCAGAGATTCTTGCAACACTGAATGCCGCTGGCGAGATTGACCCGTTCGGCATGGCAAGCACCGGCATTTACATTTCCAGCTACAGCGAAGCCACGGGCCGCAACATTGCCGAGCCGTTCGAGAGCTGGGCGCGGGACCTGGGCTATCCGGATCTCTACCTGCTGGGCCACCCGTTGACCGAGCCATTCTGGGTTGACACCATTGTGCTTGATACTCCGAAACGGGTATTGGTGCAGGCGTTCGAGCGCCGGGTGATGACCTACACGCCGGACCTCGCTCCTGAGTGGAAAGTTGAATCTGCCAACGTTGGCAACCACTACCGCGAATGGCGTGGATTGGAAGCTCCGCTGCATCCGGATCTGGTTCCGGTTGCTGCCAGCGTCATGTTTGGCGAGGAGTTGCTTGCGGTCGCGATCGACAACGGAATCGATCCGCACATGTTCGCGGCGATCTCCGAGACGGCCTCCGGCGGTAACCCGTTCCTGGTGAACGGCAACCGTTCGGGTCTGATGCAGGTTGTCAGTGACGAACCGATTATCGATCCATCTGCCAATGCTGAGGCAGCGGCCAAGGTACTGACTGCGTTGATTCCAGCCGGTCCGGTTGTTGACTGGCCGACCGTGCTGGCTGCCTACTACGGTAGTTCGGAACGAGTTGCCGACACGATTGATCTCTACGATCAACTGCAGAGCTTGCAGGCGTATACATTGCAGCAGGTTGCCGGTGAGCCGGTTGATCTGGTGACTTTCGGTGGTCCGCTCTCCAATGGCCCGGTCGCCTACTACGACCCGAGCTACACCGTGGACTGGTGGGAGTGGGCACTGACCTACTATCAGGGCCTCGGTTTGGTGGCTCCGAACTGGGCGCCGGATCCGTATGGCTACTACTGCGTCCGCCCCGGATATCTGCCGGGCGAGCGGTTGCGGGTGCATGCCAATGGCCGAACGCTGGATTGCACCGTTGGCGACATGGTGGCCGATCGTGACCTGGGGAATTGGCTCTCCAAGTGGTCGATCGAGATGAACTGGCCAATGTTTGTCGCCCTCGGCCTCGATCAAAACAATCAGGCTCAGGTTGAGTATCCAGGCGATTCGCCGCGACCTGCACCGCCGGTCACCTACTATGCACAATCTCCGGAAGGATTGCCGGTCGTGCCGGGTGGGTCAACGCCGTACGTTCCGTACTACCCGTCCAGCCCGGAACCGCCACCACCACCGGGACAGGCTCCGATTCCGCCACCGGCTCCGGCCATCGCACCGGTGCCACCG
The DNA here is from genome assembly GCA_964601285.1 of uncultured Thermomicrobiales bacterium. Taxonomy (GTDB): domain Bacteria; phylum Chloroflexota; class Chloroflexia; order Thermomicrobiales; family CFX8; genus CAYWXR01. Next base: position 5,202 of record CAZRNC010000205.1, read on the forward strand.
GTTGAGAGCGTGAACGTCCCGGGCGACCCTGATCCTGTGCCGGTTGCACCGCCAGCCCCGGCCCCGGATCCGGTTCCTCCTCCGGTCGTCGAGCCGGAACCGGAACCCGCCCCGGCGCCAGTGGCCCCTCCGGTCGAGCAGCCTTCGACAGCCGATCCGGCCCCACCGCCAGGACGCTAAGCCACAGAATGACAAAACACCGGGAGGGCAATCGCCCTCCCGGTGTTTCGTTGTCTGTCCGATTTCAGCAACTCATAGCGTCGTTCTGCGTAGCGGACGACAGGGGATTTATCGCCGTGCCTCATAGACGTAGCCGCGCAATTCATTGCGCCCTTGTTTGATCACCGGGGTGTT
>CAZRNC010000206.1:0-5554 GCA_964601285.1 uncultured Thermomicrobiales bacterium
TAAGCGCGATATGAGAAAGCCCCCGGCTGACTGATTCAAGAACCAGGTCAGCGGGGGCAAATGTTCCATCTGATGCGGTTGAGTGAGTGTGAAAATCGGCCCGCAATGCGGGTAGCAACTCAACCACAGGGTGAATCTACCGGGGTTCGACGATCATGCGGATCGCAGTGCGGTCCTCATTGTCGATGGTGACATCGATGAAGGCCGGCAGGCAAACGGCTTCGATGCCGGTTTCAAGGAGATAGTCACGGGCAATTGCAACTGCCTTGACCGCCTGGTTCGTGGCTCCAGCGCCGATGGCCTGGACCTCGGCACGGCCGCTTTCGCGCACCACACCGGCAATGGCTCCGGCAACAGCACTTGGCCGGGAGCGAGCCGACACCTTGAGCACTTCGCCATCGCTGTTGTTTACAACGGCGGTTTCGACCACAGCGTCTACTGTCTCTTCGACATCAAGGACGGCTGCTGGTGCTGCGGCTTCGTCCGCGCCATTGGTATATACGGGTTCGTAGGATTCCTCCTCGGCGTACCCATCCTCATTCGGCGGGAATTTCGCCTCCGGGTCGATCCGGATATCGCGGAGATCCAACTTGCTAAAAAACCGATCCATCGAATTCCTCCGTTAAAGCGGCGGGGGCCTCCCCCGACGTTGTGGTTCTCGTGAACAAAGAAGCAGTTGCGTGCTGTGATGATTCCCGCTCTTCGCTACCCTCCATACAGTCCTAGACGTTGCTACCACCCGGCTGAACCGGAACGCAGACGGGCACCGCCCCTGGCACCGGTGCCAGGCGCTGATCAGTGCTACAACCGGCGGTTTGAACTCCGCATAGATCCGGTGGCCCAATGCCCATTACGTAAACTCGCGTTCGTCCGGGTCCACCCCGATACGCATTGCGTAACAACTCACTGCCCGCACACCCCTGTAACGAAGCAGGTGAGTAGCGTACCGGGGCTAGTCTTACCATCGGTGACGAACCGTAGTCAACCACCAATGATCTCCGAAGTTGCCATACACGCAAAAAGACGCCGCAGCAATTGTTGCTGCGGCGTCTGGTTCACGTGCAATTATGCTACCTGGCGTAGCCGACCGCCCGCGTCTCCCGGATGACCGTCACCTTGATCTGCCCCGGATATTCAAGGCTTTCCTCGATCTTTTTGACGATATCCCGAGCGAGCTTGTTGGCTGCCAGATCATCTACCCGATCGGGCTGGACCAGAATTCGAACTTCCCGTCCGGCCTGAATGGCAAATGATTTGTCGACACCATCAAACGAATTGGCCACACCTTCCAGTGCTTCAAGACGCTTGATATAGGCCTCGACCATTTCACGTCGCGCGCCCGGCCGAGCACCACTGATTGCGTCAGCAGTGGCAACGATGAACGCTTCGACGGTCTGTGGCTCTTCCTCACCATGGTGTGCCGCGATCGCGTGAACGATCCGTGCGGACCGTCCCAACCGGCGGGCGATGTCCGCGCCGATCAACGCGTGCGGTCCATCCACCTCATGGTCGACAGCCTTCCCGATGTCATGCAACAGGCCTGCCGTCTTGGCTACGTTGACATCAGCACCCATTTCGGCTGCCAGTGCCCCGGAAACCAGAGACACTTCGAGCGAGTGTGCAAGCACATTCTGCCCGTAGCTGGTGCGATACTTCATCCGACCCAACAGCTTGATCAGGTCAGGATGCAACCCCTGGACGTTCGCTTCGTAGGCGACCTTTTCGCCCTCTTCACGCATAATCTGTTCGAGTTCGAGCCGGGTCTTGTTGACAATCTCTTCAATCCGGGCAGGATGAATCCGCCCGTCCTGAATCAACTTGGCCAGAGACCGGCGTGCGATTTCCCGGCGAACCGGATCGAATCCGGAGAGCGTCACCGCTTCCGGCGTATCATCAACAATCAGGTCAACCCCGGTCGCCTGTTCCAGCGCCCGGATGTTGCGACCCTCACGGCCAATGATGCGACCCTTCATATCGTCGCTGGGCAGCGGTACAACCGATACGGTTGTTTCGGCGACATAGTCTGATGCGATCCGTTGGAGTGTTGTCGCCAGAATCATGCGTGCGCGGTGGTTTGATTCCGCCTTGGCTTCCTGTTCCAGTTCGTGAACGCGCCGGTCCAGAATGTCACGCATGTCCTCTTCTACACGTTCGATCAGAAGTTCACGGGCCTGGTCTGTTGTCAGCATGGCGACCCGTTGAAGCTCTTCAAGTTGACGGGCCTTGTGCCCGTCTAGCTCGGCGCGAACCTCTTCGTTCTCCCGCTCCTTGCGCTGGAGATTGCGGTCCCGCCGTTCGACCTGTTCGGTCTTCTTGTCGAGCTGCTCTTCTTTTTGCTCGATACGCCGTTCGACCCGATCAAGGTCCTTACGGCGCCTGGTGACCTCACGGTCCATTTCTTCCCGGGCGCGGATGCCATCATCCTTCGCCTCGAGAACGAGTTCTCGCCCTCGCGCTTCCGCCTCTTCGGTGATCCTTTGGGCGTCAAGTTCGGCCCGGCCCACCTTCGTATCTGCTTTTGAGGTCAGATAGAAATATGTGAGCGCAACACCGGCACCAATACCCACCACCGCCGAGACGAGCGCGATAAGAACGTCAACCATTCTTTCGCTCCCTTTTCCGTTGTAGGTTCTCAGTTGTTAAGGTTCTACTGAGATTGAAGTAGTACTGGTCTCAACCCACGAGCGACCGAAGACAAGGCCGCTGGTGGAGTGTTATCGAGACTCATCTGAGGATGATAGTGTCGCCAAACAACCAATGTCAAGCCGGGCTATCCGCTCGCGCGAACGTACGGGATAATTGATACAGGGACATCGAGCATTTCGAAGTGCAATCTTCCGTAGGACGGGACAGATGACAGCACCGCAACCAGACAACACATCAACCGCAATCGCCCGGACCGCGTTGTTCGACAATCTTCGCAACCGCGGAATTGCCAGCGAGCAGGTTCTCAAGGCAATGATGCTCGTGCCGCGTGAAGCCTTTGTCTCTGCCGATTTGCAACACGCTGCTTATGAGGATTCCGCCCTGCCAACCGATCACGGCCAATCGATCTCCCAACCAGCTGTTGTCGCGATAATGACCGAGGCGCTAGATCTCGAACCGGACAACATCGTCCTGGAAATCGGAACCGGTTCAGGCTACCAGGCAGCGATCCTCTCCCGGCTGGCACGCTGGTGCGTCTCCATCGAACGCTACGACGATCTTGCACATCTGGCAGCAGCCAGGTTACGCGATCTGGGATTCACCAATGTGACCGTGGTCACCGGAGACGGTTCATCCGGCGTTCCAGGCTACGGGCAGTTCGACCGCATCCTCGTGACAGCCGCTTCACCATCGGTCCCCGACGAACTGCTTGCCCTGCTGAAACCGGAACCGGGTAGCCGGATGGTCATTCCGGTAGGGAACCAGCGGGAACAGGACTTGCTGGTAATCAGTTGGACGCCCGAAGGCTGGAGTTCGGCGAATTATGGCCCGGTCCGCTTCGTGCCCCTTCGCGGGGAGTCCGGCTGGTCGGACACAGAATGGCAAACGCCGGAAACGGAACACCGCTGATGATTCCCCTTCGCCTGCAACTCCGCGGATTTATGAGCTATCGCCAGCAAACGACCGTCGATTTCAGCGGCATCGGCACGGCCTGCCTTTCGGGAGAAAATGGCGCCGGCAAGTCTGCGCTCCTCGAAGCGATGAGCTGGGCAATCTGGGGCAAGAGCCGGGCATCGAGCAGCCGTGACCTGGTGACCATCGGCGAACAGGAAGCTGAAGTCACCTTCGACTTCCAGCTTCAGAACACCGAGTACCGCGTGTTCCGACGGCTGCCGGCAACCGGGAGACGCAATGCCGCGCTGGAGTTCTACGTCCGCCCGGCCGAGGGCGACGAATCCAACTGGCAAACCATTACCGGTGACAACCAGCGCCAGACCGAAGCCAAAATTACCTCAACCCTGAAATTGGATTACGACACCTTCATCAACTCCGCCTTCCTCATCCAGGGTCAAGCCGATATGTTCACCCAGAAAGCTCCGGGCGAACGGAAGAAAGTGCTGGCCAATATCCTGAACCTTGGCGAATACGATCTCCTGGCAACTTCTGCCCGGGAACGTGAACGCGCCGGACGGAGCGCTGTCGACCGTCTTGATGGGCAGATTCAGCGCCTTGAACAGCAGCTCACCGGAAAGCCGGATCTGGAGCAGCAACAGGAAGAATTGAGCCGGCAGCTGATCGAAGCCGGCGCTCGGGTAGAACAGCTCGAGATCGACGTGCAATCGACCCAGGAAGCCCTCAGCGCAATCGCAACGTTGATTCGTGCCCGCGATGCCGCCAACGAACGTATCCAGCGCCAGGGCGATCAACTCGCGGCCATGCAACGACAAGCCGCGACAGCTGGTGCAGCAATCGACACGCTACAGAAACTCGTTGCACGGGCAAGCGACATCGAGCGCAACCAGCAGGATCTCGCTCGCTGGCGAGGCACACAGCAGACGTTGAACGAGACACTACGTCAACGCCAGCCACTGGATGCCCGGATCAACGTCCTCGAGCGTGAAGTCCAACAACTGCAATCCCGCCATGAGCGCGAAGTCGACCGCCTGCAAAACGAACTCAAACAGACCAACGCCCAGCTCGCCGGATTCAGTCGCATGGAATCCGAGCTGGCAACACTCAAGACAGAAACGTCCGGGCTTGAAAACGTCGGTAAACAGACTGCCAGCACCAGCGAAGCGCTGCGAACGCTCGAAGCTGAACAGGCGACGCTTGAGGCTGAATGCAAAACTCTGCGCGTCCAGATGGACGAAATCGTCAAGAACCTTGAACTCTTCGGCACCGGCGATGCCCAGTGTCCGATCTGCCGTCGGCCCCTAAGCGAGGGTGAACACACCCACATCGAGGAAGACTGGAAGGCCGACGGCAAACAGCTCGGAGACCGCTACCGCGCCCACCGGAGTCGCCTCAAAGCACTGGAGAGCGACATTCCGGCTGCACGATCTCAGCTCAGGCAGCTGGAAGCCACTCGCAATGCGCTGACCGGAAAGCTCGAACTCCAGCGTCGTCTGGAAGCTGACCTCTCCGGCAAGCCCGACGTCGAAGCGACGCTGGTCACACTCCAGACCCGGCACGCCGAACTTGCAAGGATTGGCGAACAAAGAGCCTATGCATCAGAACAGATCCAGGAAATCGCAGGGCTACGGGAGCAACTTGCCGGCCTCATCTATGACGACAAGCTTGCGCAGCAGGCAGCGAGCGAGATGCTCCGTCTGCAATCCGCCGACCAGGAAGCCGAAGAGCTACGCCACGCCCGGACCAGACTGGAAGAATTGCAGGCGACAGCTGCTGAACGCAACACCCTCATCGAAGACCTGGAACGCGACATTGCCGCCGCCCACCTGGAGATCGAGCAGAGTGCCGGACACCTGGCGAACGAGCCAGCACTACGCCAACGACTGACCGAACGATCTGATGCCCTCGACGCTGCTCGTGCCGGTCGGGACACACTCCAGAACCGGTTCGGAGGGATCACCAGCCGGCTTGAGGAACTTGACCGCATCTCGGACGA
>CAZRNC010000207.1:0-5552 GCA_964601285.1 uncultured Thermomicrobiales bacterium
AACCTGACATCACCCGGAGAGATCCGACTCTCGAGGTCCCTCGGCTTCGCTCGGGATGACGAAGAGAGATGGGTTGTTCATGTCTGAATATCGAGGCATTGATGGCGGGGCGCAATTCATTGCGCCCGTACGAAGGGGGACTCGCTTACACGTCTACATAATCCAGTAGACGGACGGTCATTCGTCCGGCGGTGGGGTTGATGTCGAGGACGACGTCAGAGAGGGCCGGCAGCAGGTGTTCCTTGCCGTCTTCCTGGCGGATGATATAGACATCGACCTCGCCGGTTTCCAGCACCTCGGTAACTTCGCCGAGCAAGCTGCCATCTTCCAGGTAGGCCTGTAGGCCGACGATCTGATAGTGATAGAACGTGCCATCATCACGCGGTGGGAGCTGGCTTGCCTGGATGCGGACGAGCCTGCCGCGCAGGGTTTCCGCCATTTCGCGTGTGGTGAATCCGGCGATCTTCAGGAGCGCCTGGCGTTCGTTGCCACGTGGCCGGTTGATAGTGCGGGGTTTGGTTTCGCCATCCAGATAGATGCGCCGCAGGTTGGGGATCTCTTTGGGACGGTCGGTATAGACGTCCATCTTGACCTCGCCGCGGACGCCATGGACACCGACAATTTTGCCGATGATGAGCATGGCTTCGTCGAGCGGGGTATCCGGTTGGAGGTCTGCCGGGCTGGAGTTCGGTTCAGGAGCTGATGTCAAGGCTGGCCCGTAGTCCCTTGCGTGAAGCGGCGATCATGAGAAGTGTGCGCATCGAACGGGCAATGCGGCCCTCGCGGCCGATAACCTTGCCCATTTCGCTCTCCGGAACCAGCAGCCTGATCAACACTGCGGTGCCGTGCTGTTCCGACTGAATAGTAATGGTCTCCGGATCTTCCACGAGATTGACGGCAATGTGCTCGATCAGTGCGCAGAGATTGCCCACCGGATCTTCGAGGTCTTCTTCTTCGTAGATGTCATCAATTGGTGCACCGGTATCAACCATCGCTCAGCTTCCCCCAGATTTCCACGTGATGGCGTGTCACCCCTGTATAGCATACTGGCCACCGACAGGATCGGCGGCCAGTTCAGCGTCTATTGGATGTGGAACAGACAGCAGACGGGTTACTCGGCAGCAGGGCCGCCGTGTGCCGTCATCACATCGAGTTCCTTGCCGCGCTGCGGTGGCTCGGTAACATAGCCTTCCGCTGCGCTTTCCTTGCTGATCCTGCCCTCGACGATGCCGGTGCGAACCAGCAGCGAGCGGACAGTGTCAGTCGGCTGTGCGCCAACGCTCAGCCAGTATTTGACTCGTTCTTCGTTCACTCGCAAGGTCATCGGTTGAGTCTTCGGGTTGTAAATGCCGACGGATTCAACGATGCGGCCATCGCGGGGCGAGGACGACTCGGCGACAACAATTCGGTAACTCGGTTGACGTTTGGCTCCCATACGCCGCAATCGTAGCTTCAGCACCCTGGCGGTTCCCCTTCTCGACCAATTCCTGGTTTTGACTGGATCGGTAGACACAAACAAACTATAGCCGGTCACGGACCGGCAACGAGTGATGCTAACATTTCCCGGGCCATACCGTCAACGCTAACGAAGCTGATGATGAGAGGAAACCGTTGTGTCGATTGTCGTAAATGAACGGGTCGGGGTAAGCGTACCGGACGACCTGATGGAGCGTCTGCGTGGCATTCCGCCGGCAACGGTGGGGCATATGTGGGATTTTGGCTTCATGCGTGGCGATCTCCGGCCACTTGGCCGGAAGAGTTTCATCCTCTGCGGGCCGGCGTTTACCGTCAAAACCATGGCAATGGATAACGCGGTCGTGCATGTTGGTATTGGCATGGCCGAGCCGGGCGACGTGATGGTGATCGACCGGAATGGCGATGAGAAGCACTCTCCCTGGGGCGAGATGACCTCGCTTGGTGCCAAGGTGCGCGGACTGGCCGGGACGATTGTTGACGGGCCGGCGACTGACATTACCGAGATCGAGGAGATGGAGTATCTGGTCTTCTCGAAGGGTGTTGCGCCGATCACAACCCGTGCCCAGCCATCTGCCACCGGCGAGATCAACACGACGATCCAGTGTGGTGGTGTCAGTGTCTCTCCGGGCGACATCATTCTGGCCGATGACAACGGTATTCTCGTTATCCCGCAGCACATGGTTGCCGATGTGGTGGAGCGCTGCGAGCCGCGGGTGAAACGTGAAGCCGAAACCCGCCGCCGCATCCTCGCCGGCGAACCCATCGCCGAGATCACCGGCGCCGGCAAGCGTGTCGCCGATGCACTGGCGGCTACGTCTAGGGCTCTTCCTTTCGTGGACCGCACGGGTTCCCCGAAGGGGTAGGGGCGCATTGCAATGCGTCCGCCGTTGGACACCGCCGATGTATATCAAGAAGAACGGCGTCTAATCTGTCATTCCGACGAAGGAGGAATCCGTAATCCCTTGTGTCCGGACAGAGAACGGATTCCTCCTTCGTCGGAATGACAATCCAGGCTGGTTTGTTCCGGCCCGGATCCGGTGGGCGTTGTACGCGGACGCATTGCAATGCGCCCCTACCCCTCCGGGGGACGACCGGACTGCCCAGCCCCTACGGATAGAACGTGTAATACGCGTCGATAATCTGTCTGGCGAGCGGGGCGGCGGAGCCGGAGCCGGAGACGCCGTGTTCGATCATCGTGGCAATGGTCATCCGTGGGCTGTCGCTGGGTGTGAACGCACCGAACCAGCCGTGGGCATCCTCACCTTCGCGGCCGGTCTCGGCCGTGCCGGTCTTGCCGGAGACGGTGTAGCCAATACCGGAGAACGCCTGGGTGGCAGTGCCGTTGCTGGCATGGACGACATCGTGCATCGCGTCCTGCAGCACGGCTATCTGGTCGTCGGTTAGCGGCAGACGTCCTGCTTCTTCAGGCTGAGTGGAATGCACCACCGAGCCATCCAGCCGGACAACATCCATCACCAGGTAGGGCTTCCAGAGGATGCCTCCGTTGGCAACCGCCGCGTAGGCCTTCACGAGCTGGAGTGGTGTGCCCAGGAAGTAGCCCTGACCGATCGCCAGGTTCACCGCGTCACCACGCGCCCAGAAGTCGCCAACCGCGTCCATCTTCCACTGCGGGTCTGGCACAACACCCGGAACGTCATAAAGCTCAACGATGCCGGTGCGCTGGCCAAACCCGAAGGCGCGTGACATCTCCGGCAGCCAGTTCTCGTTCTCAACGTCGAGCTGTGCGCCCATCTCGTAGAAGACGGTGTTGCAGGAGCGGTAGATGGCAGTGTGCAGGTTCATCTCGCCCTGACCGCCGGGAACCCAGTCGAGCCAGACCTGGTTGGAACCAGGCAGGCTGAACGATCCCGGACAGTTGAGCCAGGTGCCGGCGTTGTAGCCGAAGTGGACCATCCCGGCAGAGGCTGTCACCAGCTTGTAGGTGGAGCCAATCGGATAGCCGACGATCGTCGCCCGGTTGATCAGCGGCTGCTGCTCCGGGTCGTTCATCCGCGCCCACTCCTCATCGGAGATTCCCGTGATGAAGCTGTTTGGGTCGAAGGTCGGATTGCTGACCATGGCCAGAATCTGGCCGGTGTTCGGGTCCATCACGACGGCTGCGCCCTTGCGCCCATCTTCGGAAATTGCCTGGAAGGACGCCGTCTGGACATCAAGGTCGAGCGTCATCACGATGTCCATGGCCGGCTCCGCCTCGACATCGCCGAGAATCCGGATTGTGGAGCCGTCCTGGTTGATCAGTTTGAGTTGACCGCCCCGTTTGCCGGCAAGCCATGGCTCGGCGTAGGCCTCAATGCCGGCCCTGCCGACTTTGTCGCCCGGCTCGTAGCCCTGTTTGGCCAGTTCCGGCAGCTCTTCAGCGGTGACCTCGCTCATGTAGCCGACAACATGCGCAGCAATCTCGCCAGCGGGATAGACCCGTGCCGGCCATTTCTGAAGCGCAGCACCGGGAATATCAGCAATGCGGTTGATGAACTCTTCGCCGACGTCGTCCGGGTAATCCTTGATCGGCATGAACCAGGAGGGATCTCCGCCTTCGAAACGCGCCTTGATTTCGTCCTCCGGCATTTCGAGGAGTTCGCCGAGATCGCGAAGCATGGCCGGCTCGTCGGTGATCTGGCCAGGGATGACACCAATCCGGCTGATAAAGCCCTGGTGCGCCAGTGGGCGGCCCTTGCGGTCGAGAATCCGGCCCCGCTGCGGAACATCGCTCGTCCAGCGGACCAGGCCATCGCCAAGCTGCGAGAAGATCAGATTTGGCGACCAGTCGACCCGGAAGTCATTGCCTTCCTGGATGATCGCCAGTTGGACATCGTCGGTGAAGTCGCCGATCCGTGAGGATTCGATCTCAACGTGAACCGGGTAGGTGATGTCGTTTTCCGCGCCATCGCCTAGGGCGGCGTTCACCTCGACAATGCCGGCTTCCATGCCAATTGCTTCATACCGGCCGACGAAATCTTCCTGGCTGATCGTTGCCTTGGCAGCGTCTGAAATCAGCTCGTACATCTGATCGTAGGCGCCACTGTTCCACATCTCGACATACGCCTGGGCAACGCTCCGGGCGGTCGAAAGGTCTTCAGCGCTGGGTACGGTCGGGGTCGGTGTACCTTCCTCGGGAGTTGGCGTGCCATCCGTTGCCGGCGGTGGCAGGGTGATTGTTGCTGATGCTTCGGCACCGGCAGATTCTCCTTCGGTGGGAGATGCCGCGGCGCCCTCCTGCTCTTCGGTTGCGGTTAGAGTTGCCGTGCTTTCGCCGGACGCGACCTGCTCGTCGGCGGGATCATCGTTTCCGGAAAAGCGGGTTGCAACCAGCACCGAGCCGGTGATGAGCACACCAACGACGGCAACAACCAGGACAATTTTCGGCCAGAGCCGTTCTCTGGGGCCATATGGCGAGCCGGAACCCCCTGCCGAACGCCGGGAAGCCGGCGGCGGGCGGTTACGCGGAGACCGCGACGAGAATGGATCGGGCTGTCGGGAAGACGATCTAGACACGAAGTTGCCGGTACCTTCCAGTTGTATGGCGATGACCGGGGAGAGCAACGCTTGCGGGTCGCAGGTTGTGTACGTACTCTCTCATTCCGGTGACAACACGTCAAGGGAAATTGCACAGTTCCATACAGTAAAGAAGAACGGCCACCCGCGTGAGGTCACGCAACAGTGGCCGTGATTACCTGTGTACGGGCGAATGTTCCTCGCCCCCCGAAGGGGCAGGGGCGCATTGCAATGCGTCCGCCGTCGGCCACCTTCCAATGTTGGACGGAGCAGGCCAGCCCGGATTGTCATCCTGAGTAGTGCGACCAGCGTATCGTGTCATGCGAGAGTTTGGTTCATTTTCGTAGGGGCGTCTTGCATACGCCCGGTTTGACGCCTCGGGTGCCAGACGGGCGTATGCAAGACGCCCCTACGAACGTTTCTGGAAACACGTCACGATACGCTAGGCAGACTACTGAGTACCAGCCCACAGGGGATCTGTCGTACGGGAGAGGCCATGCCTCTCCCGTCGCGCGTCAGCGCGACATGCTCAACCATGACGCTGCTGCAACGAACCGGCGGAT
>CAZRNC010000208.1:0-5550 GCA_964601285.1 uncultured Thermomicrobiales bacterium
TACGAAAATGAACCTAACTCTCGCATGACACGATACGCTGGTCGAACTACTGAGCTTGCCGAAGGATCTCGAGCGTCGCCTCATTTGAGGGGAAGTCAGGTTTCGAGGCTCGAGGTCCCTCGACTTCGCTCCGGATGACAGATAAACACGGTTCCTCGTTATCTACGTTCGATGGTTCTGGATTGGTTAGATCGGCTACCCCCGCGGGAGTAGCCGGACATCAACCGTCCGGTCTCATCAGCTCCAGGAAGCGCTCCGGGCCGGCGAGGAAGTCGCGCATCAGGCGGACGTTGTCGGTGTCGTCGAACGCGACCGGGGCGATACCATCCCCGCCAAACCGGTAAATCGTCGCGCCGGGGAAGGCCGTCATGATCGGTGAGTGGGTCGCGATGATGAACTGTGACCCTCCATCAACCATGTCAAACATCATCGAGATCAGGCTGAGCTGCCGAAGCGGTGATAACGCGACGTCCGGCTCATCGAGCAGATAGAGCCCTCCCGGGCGGATACGCTCCTGGAAGACGCTCAGGAATGCTTCGCCATGTGAACGGGCGTGGAGATCGCCGTAGGCCCCCTGCAACTGTTGCCGTTGCCCCAGCAGCGAACCACGGGCCAGCCGCGCACCATAGCTTTCATCGTCGTCGTAGGCGCTGGCAAACTCTTCCAGTTCACAGCCGGTTGTGTTGACCCGGTTGGCGAAATTGAAGAAATCCTCGGAACGCATGAAGAAACCTCGCCCCGGACGGCGGGACCATGAGAATGTCAGATGTCCGGCAAGCTCCCGGGCGGTCGTCAGCGTGGGGTCGCGGTCCGTATCCTGTCCACCGATCGTTTGCAGGCGAGCGCCGGCGGCGATCGCCTCGATCAGCGTCGATTTGCCGGTTCCGTTTTCGCCGGTGAAGAAGGTGACATCGGCGCTGAGGTCGAGCGTTGCCAGATTCCTCAGCGCCGGAAGGTTGTATGGATAGCCGCTATCGGCTGGCAGTGATGGCTTTGGCCGGATCGATCTGAGAAAGACCACGGGCCATCCTTATCCGACCAGTTGCTCCTTGCGAGCGGCCAATGTGGAGTAGACCTCAAGCAGCCAGGGGACCATTTCTTCGGTGATGCCCGATTCCTGGATGAACTCTGCCAGCATCAGTGCCTGTTCCCGGGGGCTGAAATGCGAGGCGCTCCAGATGAACTCGGCGATCATCGCTGCTGTCTCGAACTCTTCCTGGGAACGGGTATCGAGCAGCAGCGGCGCGGCGAACTCGAAGAAGAGTTCGCTGGCCGGATCAAGATCAAGACTGGTGTCCTGCTCGGCGATCTCACGGGCCGCCTGGCGGGCCGCATTGATCGAGGAACGCGGGTCGAACCGCTCTTCGTTAGAAGGACGGAGTGGAGTTGAGGTCATACTCGCGCAGTCCTTCCTCAGGTGGCTCAAAGCCCCGCTCGACCAGGTAGTCGACGATCGACATGATGACATCGTCCGGGGTTGATGCACCGGCGGTGATGCCAACGTTGTAGCTGTCGGTTAGCCACTCATACTGGATGTCTTCGGCGCGTTCAATGTGATAACTCTGGACGCCGAGCTGGTTGCCAACTTCGGCCAGGCGGGCGGTATTGGACGACTTCCGGCCACCGATGGCCAGGATCAGATCCGCCTCGGATGCCAGGTCCTTCAACGCGTTCTGGCGGGTATAGGTTGGTTCACAAATCGTATTGCAGACCCGGATCTCGCCACCTTCCGGCAGGACGTATTCCGAGAGGTCGTTGACGAACTTCATGAACTCACCGGTGTTCTTGGTGGTCTGGGAGACGACGGCCACCTTGCGGGGCGGCACGCTTGCTTCCGGGTCCTTGGTTCCACGCGGCGCGTCCCACGGCAGGTCGGCGACCTTCTTGGCGGCGTAGGCACGGCTGGTGTCAGCCCAGGCGATGACGCCACGGACTTCAGGATGGTAGGAGTCGCCGTAGACGACGATGGTGTAACCCTGTTTGACCAGCCGCTGGGCGAGGCGCTGCACCTTGGTGACGAGCGGGCAGGTGGTGTCCAGCAGATCAAGTCCGTTGGATTTGGCATCGATTGCCATCTGCGGGCCGGTTCCGTGGGCAGTAATCGCCACTCGCTGGAAGCCGCGTTCCTTTGCCTCGGCGATGCTGGTTGAGGTGTCGACACCCTTTACCTTCAACCGTTCAACGACCTGCGGGTTGTGGATGACATCGCCGATCGTTGCGACCGGATTGCCAACGTCTCCGCTCTTCTCGACAATATCCAGTGCTCTGCGGACTCCCCAGCAATAACCCATCTCGTCGGCGAGGATGATTCTTCGGATTGGCATCTGGTCTCTCTATTTCTCCAGGGACACATTGCCCGGATTCCCGGCGTGCCGGGCGATGGTACGGACTAATAGCGCACAAGTTCGCGGCCATTGAGGCCAGATTGATCGAGTGTGTCAACGAGTGCCCAGGAGAGATCGTTCGGGATCGTGACGATATCCGGGTTCCCGTCGCTGACATACATTATATCCGGGTTCTCCTCGATGAAGACCCGCCATTCTTCCCATGATTCATCGTACATCTGGATGCGTGGAATCCAGTAGGGATCGTAGTCGGTGCTGAGCGGCGCATAGGCAGGGTTGGCCCCGACCAGCAGCACAGCGTTGTATTCCCAGGTTCGTCCTGCATATTCGAAGCCCATGAAGATCGAGTCATCACCGCCCAGCGGGTAGCCGCCGTAGGGCAGCGTAACGATGTCCAGCCGGTAGTCCGGCAGGAATTCCTGATTGCGAACCTCGGTTTCGGCAAGCTGGAACTTGATGTCCTCAATGCCGAGTTCGGCCAGGTTTTCGTGGTCAACGGTGTGGTTGCCGAGTTCATAACCATTGGCAACCAGCCACTCCAGCTTGACCTGGCGTAGATCCATCTGATCCCAGGCGTCCGGCCACGAAAATGCGCGGTCGGGATGGATTGAGAAGTGCCCACCGCGGCCAAAGTCGGGATGCTGCTGGTAGAAGTTCTCCATGATTGCCACGGCGCAGTTTGGGTCAACCACCAGTCCGCCATCGGCATCGCGGGTGATGTTGAACTGACTGACCGAACTGTCATCAAAGGTGATAATCACCGGCCGTTTCCCGGCAGGGATATCAATGTTGTCTTCAATGTATTCGCGCATGTTGATGACGTAGAAGCTGTTGTCGTAGAGCCATTGCAGATCAATACGGAACTGTTCGGGAGTGCGGGTGAGGTAGTCGACCTCATAGCCGAGGTAGTGGTATTGCAGCACCGGAATCCAGCCAAGTTCGTTCGGTTTGATCTCTTGCAGTTGCTCCGCCGAAAGCCGGACGGTTTGGGGCGGTTGCGTGGCCCCTTCCGGGGGAATGGCGTCGGCAGGAGTCTCACCATCCGGGTTGTCTCCGGTTGGTTCATTCTCGCCGGCGGGTTGCTCGGCGGAAGTGGTCGATTCGGCCGGCGGATTCTCGCTGGTTGCAGTGGCTGTCGGGTCGCCGTCTTCGCCGCCGCATGCGACCAGCAGCAGCGAAAGCACCAATATCAACACCGAAAACCGGAGAGCGGACAGATAGCTCACAATTACATTCCCATTGCGACGACCAGCTCGGTCATCGTGCGAACCTCAAGGTGCGGCGGCTCTTCGCCCGGCCAGTCGATGCCGGCCCGGTTCATCCAGACCGGACGCATCCCGACGCTATGGGCGCCCGGCACATCGGCGATTGGTGAATCCCCGACGTAGATCGCCTCTTCCGGTGAAGCGCCTGCCTTGTCCAGCGCCATCTCGAAAATTGCCGGGTCCGGCTTCCAGATACCGACGCTACCGGAAATCAGGATGAACGGAAAGAGTGGCTCGATCTCCAGCAGGTCGATCTTGGGCTGCTGGATGTCGGTTGGTCCGTTCGTGATCATGCCGACGCCGGCGACGTCCCGGATCGCATCGAGTGCGGTCAGGGCATCGTCGTAGAGCATCAGGTCGCGAAACCGGTCCGAGACATAGCGTGCCCGTGCCTCGGCAACCGCTTCAGTATCAGTAACCCCGAGTTCCAGAAAGAGTTCTGCGAAATGGTCGCTGCCCCAGCGTGAACGGGCGAGCGCCGTGTTCACTGCCTCATCGAGCAGGTCGGGGTCGATGAAGGGTTCAAACGAGTAGCGGACCTTGGATTGCACAGAGAATGCGTGGTCGCAGAGCGTATCGTCGAGGTCAAAAATGACGACCTTCGGCACCGGGTCGAGGCGCATTTCCTTGCCACGCGGGATGTTCGCTGGTTGCAGGTTGGAGTTCATTCGGGCGTGTCGCTCCTCATCAGATAACCCAAAGACCGTACCGATGATACCGCGCAGCTTCAAGATGGCTCAATGCACCGGGCTGGTTCTGCTACGATGCGCGGCGCATGGATCTGCAACATACTGGAAGGAGAATAGCGACATGGCCCTGTTGGAGAATGTTGAAGCGCTTCGGGCTGAGTTCCCGATGACCGGTGAGTGGTCCTATCTCAATCATGCGGCCCTGGGGCCGTTCCCGGCGCGGACGGTGAAGGCGGTGGAAGAGTACGCCCGTGGTTGGGCAAGCCCGGCTGCATCAAACGATCCGGACCGGACGGAGAAGATGATCAAGGATGTCCGTGAGGGGATCGCCACACTGGCAGGTGCCGACGCCTCAATGGTGACGTTCACCTCGTCGCTGGCCGAGGGCATGAATCTCCTGATGAATGGCGTCGACTGGAAGGATGGCGACAACATCGTCATTCCGGACAACGAGTTCCCTTCGGTCGTCTATCCGGCGTTGAACCTGGAATATCGCGGTGTCAGTGTCAAGTTTGTACCGAAGAATGATGAGGGACGAACTGATTACGACCTGATCGAGGCGGCCATTGACGACCGGACCCGTGCTGTCGCCCTCTCTGATGTCGAGTTTGCCGACGGGTTTCGCAACGACCTGAAGCGTCTTGGCGAGATCTGCCAGCGTAAGGGCGTTGAGCTTTTCGTCGATGCCACCCAGTCGCTTGGCGCACAGCCGATTGATGTCAACAACACCCCCGGTCTGACGGCGATTTCGGCGCACTGCTACAAGTGGCTGATGGCCAGCTTCGGATTGGCTCCGGTGGTCTTTGCCCCGGGCGCTGTCGAGCGGATCCGGCCGACCTATGCCGGCCGCAATTCGGTGGTGTCGGACTGGACCAGTCCTGAATTCAAGATGGAGTACAAGCCGGACGCCGGCCGGTTTGAGACTGGCGGGACAAACACGATGGGGATGACAGCGTTGGCATCATCGCTGACGATGGTGCTGGGGGTCGGCCCGGAGCGGGCCGCTGCCCACATGAACACGTTGATCGACCGTCTGGTGGCTGGTGTCCAGGAGAGCGGCTATACGGTTGTCTCCTCGATGGACCCGAAGTACCGCTCGCAGATTGTGACGATCACGTCCGGCGATCTCGAAGCGGACAACGAGATCGTCAACGATCTCGAAGCCCGCAAGATTTCGACCAGCATGCGTCCGCGAGGCATCCGGATCTCGCCCTACTTCTACAACACCGAAGCCGACATCGACCGCCTGCT
>CAZRNC010000209.1:0-1088 GCA_964601285.1 uncultured Thermomicrobiales bacterium
CGCCAACGACCGAGGCCGACGCCACCAACCGCGTCGCCACCCAGGAGGCGTTGGATGAGATGCGCGAAACGGCGGTTGCGGGAACAGCGACCTGGCAAGCCGAAAACCCGCCACCACCAACTGCCACCCGCGATCCGAATGCAACTCCGGAGCCGGAGGGGCTGCGTCCACCGCTGGCGTATGTTTCGACCGGGGGGCAAGAGATAGATGGCGCGATTGGCAACTACAGTTGGGTCGATCTCAACACCGGCAGTTACGGAACCATTCAGGCACCGTTCTTCGACGTGCTGGGCCGCGAGATGACGGTTACCAGCGGCGAGGAGCTGACCTTTGAGCTGCGACCGGCAATGATCCAGCCATCGACGATGGATGGTGAACCGATGGCGCTCAGCGTTGAGATCTTCACCTGGGATGACAACAATGCGATCCCGACCAGTATGGAAGGTGCAGTCGGCACCCATCCGTTCTTCGTGCCAAGCACAGCGCCGGTATTGACCCAGCCGATGTCGGTTAACCAGCCGGTCTTCACGATGCCGGCGGACCCGAACCACTACGTCGTCCGCGTCCGCGTCGACTGGCCGATGGGAACCGCCGAGGAGAATCCCCCACAGCAGGAGATTTTCGCCTACTACGCGTTCACGGTGCACGTGCAGTAAGCGTTTTCGTTTGCTATGAAAGCCGCCCCGTGCCGGTTGCCGGCACGGGGCGGCTTTTGTTCTCGTAAGGGAGCAATTCATTGCGCCCTACTCGCGTCAAATTAGAGCGATTTGAGGAAATACTGGTTGTCATCTCGACCGGAATGGAGCGTTAGCGGAATGTAGCGGAGAGATCTCCGCCCTGTCAGTCATCGGTGGGCTGAGATCTCTCCATTCCGCTTCGCTTCAGTCGAGATGACAATCAAGCGTTCGCTGTTCTTTCTTAACTTGTCCTTCTTAACCTGAGCGCCCCTACGCCCCCGCCCGATCACTCGCCCCGGTTGGGGAACAGCTCGACGACATCCTCGCGGGTTTCGCTGCCCGGTTTGGGGGCGAGGAGGATGGCGGTGAGGAGGCCGATGAGCAGGCCGAGGGCCAGGCCGCTCATGAAGG
>CAZRNC010000209.1:1098-5542 GCA_964601285.1 uncultured Thermomicrobiales bacterium
ACATTGACCGAGCCCGCGCGGTCGATCTGCAGGAAGGAGAGCAGCGAGGCGTCGTCTTCTGATCCGCCAAACCGGTCGGCGGTGTTGTCTCGCATTGCCGAACCTCTTTCCGGAGGTTATTTCTTCTTGTCGCGGCCGGTGAAGGTCTTGCTGACGGCGCGGACCTTGGCGACCGATCCGTAGAACGAGATGACCGGGTTGGCGACTTCTTCAGACATGAACTCGGCCGTGCCCTTGAGCCGCGCCACGGTTTCCTGGATCGTTTCGAGCAGCGGGATGACCTTGTCCTTGATCATCAGGGCGACCCAAACGAGCACACCGACGAGGATGGCCATGAGCAATACGACGAGAATCCAGAGCAACCCGACATAGATAATGGCGATGTCGCGCAGTTTCTCCAACGCAGCGGCGTCGGAGCTTCCGAGCATATAGAGTCCGGTGGTCATGCCGGCCAGTATCAGGATGACCACAATCGGGATAATGATCGACCAGGCTTTCCGCATCCTACCCTTTTCCCTTCGTCAATTCGCCGGTGGCATATGGCGCGGTAAAAAACCAGCACAGCCAGAGTGTTAGTCCTGCGCCGAGGGTTGCCGTGGCGAGCGGTGTGCTGCCAAACCGGAGCCAATCCAGCCCCAGGGCGATCCCGGCGGCGTATCCTGCGCCATAGCCAACAAGAGCCGAAGCCCAGAAGAGCGGCCATTGCCAGAGCCGGCGCCCCACCAGGGCATGACAGCCACAGCCATAGAGCGTGGCAATGGTCAATCCCAGCAGTACCGGAGGTGGCACGGTGTTGCCCGTCCTTCGTTTATGAGGCCAACCCGGTGGGTGGCGACTGCACATGATCTGCAGCCTGTATCGTGCCACCACCAAGCACTTCATCGCCATGATAGAAGACGACGGCCTGTCCTGGCGCTGCTGCCGAGGGCATATCGCCGGTGAAATGCACCCGCGCCCGGCCATCCCCCAATGGTTCGACGCCGGCAGCATACCGGGTTCCACGGTAGCGCACCGTGACTTCACACTCCAGCGTACAGGATGGAGCGACCCCGGAGACGAAATCGACCTGCTCGGCAAGGATCGACGAGAAGCCCATTTCCGCCCGTGTGCCGATGACCAGCCGGTTTTCCTTGAGGTCCAGCCGCAGCACGAAGTATGGCTCCGGCCCGGCGACACCAATGCCCCGCCGCTGGCCGACGGTGTAGCTGAGCAGGCCGGCATGCCGGCCCAGGACGTTGCCGCGCAGATCGACGATGTCGCCAGGGTCGGTCAGCCCCGGCCGGCGCTTGCTGACGAAATCGGCATAGGCGCCCTTGCCAACGAAACAGGTTCCCTGGGAATCGGCAAGGCCGGCGACCGGCAGCCCGAAGGCGTGGGCGATCTCGCGGACCTCGCTCTTTTGCAGGTTGCCAAGCGGAAAGAGCAGATAGCCAAGCTGCTCCTGGCTGAGCATGTAGAGCACGTAGCTCTGGTCCTTGTTGTCGTCTGCCGCCTCGTGCAGGTGGAACATGCCCTGCTCGTCCTGCCGGATGCGGGCATAGTGTCCGGTCGCCAGGAACGATGCGCCAAGGTAGCGGGCGCGGGCGATGAGATGGTGGAACTTCACATGCCGGTTGCACTCCAGGCAGGGGTTTGGCGTGCGTCCACGGGCGTATTCGTCGACGAAATAGTTGATGACGACGCGCTCGAACTCCTTCTGCACGTTCAGCGGGTAGAAGGGGATCTCCATGCGCTGGGCGGTCTCGCGGGCGTTTTCGAGTGATTCGATCGAACAGCAGGGGTTGATGTATTCCGCGTCGTCGTCCGGAGTATAGACGCGCATGTTGACGCCAACGACGTCGTAGCCGCGTTCTCGCAGGATGAGGGCGGTGACGGCGGAATCGACCCCGCCGCTCATGGCGACGACAACCTTGCGGCCAGCACCATCGCGCGGGCCGACGTCGTACTGCCCGAGCAGTCGGTCGGCCTCTGCCTGGCTGAGGCGAGGAAGGCTGTCGATGACACCGGTGGGTAGAAATGTGTCGTTGAGTGTTCCGGTCATGGTTCCTGATTCTGGCGTTGGAAATCGGTCAAATCGGTCGGATTGTCCCGACCGGCAATGTTGCAATTGTACAGGGTGGTTCGCATGTACTGGCCATTCTTCGTACGGGCGCAATGATGAAGGCCTCTCTAAACCCGTCATCCCGAGCGCAGTCGAGGGACCTCGCGGGTCGGATCTCTCCAGGAGACGTCAAGCTTCGAGGCTCGAGGTCCCTCGACTGCGCTCGGGATGACGGTGGGGGTGGCTCGTGATGACGGTGGGGGCAGGGTTGCTCTGGCCAAACACCGGCGGGCATTCCAGGCGGACGCATTGCAATGCGCCCCTACCCCTGCGGGGGCACAGCAAGTTACCCCAACGGGCGGGTGAACTTGAAGGGAATTTCGACCTGGTGGAGGTATTCGGGGTCGTATTGCTGACGTTCCAGGTGGCCCTGGTTGGCGTGTTCGAACTGGCGAAGCATCGTTTTGAGCTGCTCGATCTGGCGCGGAGAGGGTTCGTCGTCGAAGATCGCCAGGCTAAGGATGTGGGTTCCGTGGACGAAATAGAGCACCTGGCCCTCGGCAAGCTGGGTTTTGTGGACCCGTGAACCGAACACTTCCTCACTGAGGCTATCGAAAGCGCTGAGCGCACCGGCGACAATCACCTCGTCCAGCTGGAACTGGCCGTAGGTAAGATCGGGATGCCGGATGGCGCGACGACGGCGACGGTCGAGACGAGCGCTTCGGATGCCCGGTCGGTGCGGCTCACCCGCAACCGGTCTGGCATCTGCTGGGTTGCCGATCCGCTCGCCCGGCGAGTCAGACCGCTCTGGATGCGTTCCAGTTCGGCAATGTCACTGTCGAGCGAGCTGCGGGTTTCCTCATAGCGCCGGCGGCTGATTTCACCGAGCGCCAGCAGCCGGTCGTCGTGGTCGCGCATGGCGCGGAGCTGTTCCAGGTCAGTCTGGACAGAATCCAGCCGTTCCTGTCGCACCCGTTCCGAGGCGTAGCTGCGGGTGGAGCTCTGAATGCGGTCGAGGTGGCGCTGGCGGGCCATGCGGGCCATGCGGCGTTCCTCCTCCGGCGAACGGGAGAACCAGCGTGTCTTGCGGGCTGTGTCGTCCCAGTTGGCGTGGGCGAAGGCGTAGAGATCGGCAGTACGCCCCGTCGCCGCCAGCCAGAGTCCGGCCAGCGACGGTATCCAGGTGAGTGCCAACGGCGTCAGCAGCCAGGGCAACAGCTCGCCGGTCAGCGTCGAGGGCATCGGAATGCCGGCTACCAGCATCAACATCACATCGCTGGCCAGCGAGGAGAGCCGTTCGTTGCGATCTCCATCGACGAAAAAGCCCCACCAGACGGCGAGAACGAGCGCTGTCCAGACCAGCCGGACGGCATGGATCGCTGCCGCCATATGTTGATGACGCTGGACAAAGCGCCGCCCGGGCGACATGAGAATCAGCAGATAGGAAAGAACGCCGACATAGGCGAGCGCAGCAGCCAGCCGGTCACCGCGGTCAGGGGGAACCGGTTCGGATTCGAACAACACAACATCCCGGGCCGTGCCGGCCGGGATTGGATCGTGGATAGAGGCAGGCTCTCCGGCAACGATGGAGAGTGGACTTTGTTGTTTGTTCAACCCAGGTCCTGTTCGCAGATGCGGTATGAACCGTGTCTGCCACAGTGTCCGCCCTGCCGGTGGGAGTCGCCAGCCCACCAAAAGTCCCGAATACCGGTTGCGCCGGACCCTTTTCGGCCCCATACTGCCGGAAAGCGCACGAGGCTCAACGAAAGAGGTTCTCCATGAGTGATCCGGATCCAAAGGTGGAAGCGATGCTCCAGCAGGTGCAAGACCGGCTGGCGACGCCGTTGACCGATCCCGACGAGGTGGAAGCGCTACGTGTGCGGCTGGCAGGACTGGCCGAACGCACGGCGGTGCTCTCCGACTGGAAACTACCAAACAGCGAGGAACCATTCTCGGTATTCAGCGCCTACCGGCCGGAGGACGTATGAACCCGTTTGCAACGATCAGCGAGCTTGGTGCGGCGCTCCGCAATGGCGAAACAACCCCGACCGCCCTGACCGAGATGTATCTGGAGCGGCTGGAATCGATTGGGCCGACCTTCAACGCGGTGGTGACTGTCACCCGCGAGCGGGCACTGCGCGAGGCAGCCCTTGCCGAGGCGGAGTTGGCCGATGGCTACGACCGCGGGCCGCTGCATGGCATTCCCTATGGCGTCAAGGACTTGCTGGCGACACAGGAGTATCCGACCACTTGGGGCGCAGCACCCTATCGCAACCAGCAATTCGACGAGGATGCCGAGGTCGTCAAGCGGTTGCAGGCTGCCGGCGGGATTCTGGTGGCCAAGCTGGCGATGATCGAGCTGGCCGGCGGGATGGGCTATGAGCAGCCAAACGCGTCCTTCAC
>CAZRNC010000210.1:0-5513 GCA_964601285.1 uncultured Thermomicrobiales bacterium
GCGAAGGTTGGGGCCGCACTCAACAATGGCGCATCCGAAACCACCTTCAAGACCTACGTCGGCATGCGTCACTGGCACCCGTTTATTGAAGACGTTGTCCCGCAAATGCTTGCCGATGGAGTCGACGAAATCGCCGCTATCGTCATGGCACCACACTACAGCCGGATGAGCGTCGGAGCCTATATGGGAAAACTCGACAAGGCCCTGGCCGCTGCCGGATCAGACGTTCCTGTCACTCAAGTCCGCAGCTGGAAGGACGAGCCGGCGTTCATCAACGCCGTCGCCGCAAAGGTTAGCGCGGCGCTGGAGCAGCACTTTTCCGGTGACGAGCGTGCCGACGTGCCGCTGATGTTCACTGCGCACTCGCTGCCGGCGCGTATCCTCGAGTCGGGCGATCAGTATCCGCAGGAACTGGAAGCCTCGATGGAACTCGTTGCCGAAATACTGAAACCAAAAAACTATCGCTTTGCCTTCCAGAGCGCCGGATCAACTGCCGATCCCTGGCTTGGCCCGTCTGTCGAGGAAACTCTGGAAGTGCTGCAGGACGAGGGACACAAGAATCTGCTGTTGATCCCGTTCGGCTTCGTTTGCGACCATGTTGAAGTGCTCTTCGATGTTGATGTCGAACACAAGGAGCAGGCCGCCGAGCTGGGCATCCGGCTGGAACGGCCGGAGATGCTGAACGACGACGACGGTCTGGTCGAGGCTGTCGCCAACGCCGTCCGGGAGTCCCTGGCGGAGGCAGCTGTCAATCGTGCCTGAGTCACGCCCGCACATTCTGATCGCCGGTGGTGGCATTTCCGGGCTCTCGGCCGCACTGGAGCTACAAGACCGAGGAGCAACAGTCACGCTCGCCGAGGCCGGCAACCGCTTTGGTGGTCCGCTCTATACCGAGCAGATCGACGACTACCAGGTTGATACTGGTCCGGATTCATTCCTCTCCAGCAAGCCGGACGGCATTGCCCTGATCGAGCGGCTCGGCCTTCAGGATCGGATGATCAACACCCGCCCGGATGGCGGAGGCACATTCATTCTCCGCAAGGGGCGGCTTGTTCCGTTGCCCGAAGGGATAACCCTGCTGGTTCCGACCCAGTTCAGGGCCGTCGCCACGACTCCCCTGCTGACACCACTCGGCAAACTGCGTCTGTTAATGGATTATGTCCTTCCGAAAAAGACATCCGGACCGGAAGAGTCGGTCGGTGATTTTGTCAAACGGCGGATGGGTCGCCAGGCGTTCGAACAACTAGCCGAGCCGCTGCTCTCCGGGATCTACGCCGGCGACGCTGCAAAGCTCAGCCTGCAATCGACGTTCCCGCGGTTGCTCGACGTCGAGCAGCAGTACGGCGGCATCATCAAGGGCGCGATCGCACAGCGCAAGGCAGCAAAACAGCGGGCAACATCGCCAACTGCTCCTCGCTACTCTCCATTTGTCAGCCTGGAGGGCGGACTGGGCGAACTGATCGCCCGGCTGGTTGATGAACTGGAACCAAGCGACATCCGTTGTAACAGGGCCCTGACCTCGATTGCACCGGACGGCAACGGCTATCAGGTTACGCTTTCTGATGGAACCGTCCTCACAGTCGACGGCGTGATCCTGGCAACTCCGGCCCCGGCATCTGCCGATCTGGTTGAGCATCTGATACCGCCGCTGGCCACGACATTGCGGGAGATCCCCTATGTTTCGTCAGCGACGGTGTCGATGGCGTTTCGGCAATCCGACGTCGAGGGCAAACAAGGTGGCCGGGGATTTGTCATCCCACGGGTAGAGGGCCGCAAACTGACCGCCGTCACCTGGTCTTCCAACAAGTTCGCAGGTCGGATACCGGACGACATCGCTCTGTTGCGCGGGTTTGTCGGTCGGGCCGGTCAGGAAGAGACCGCTTTCCTTGCAGAAGATGAGTTGATTGCGCTGGTTCGCAGCGAACTGGCGACGATCACCGGGATCACCGCTGAACCGGTTATGGCGAAATCCTTCCGTTGGCACCGGGCGCTTCCGCAGTACAACATCGGCCACAAAGACCGTCTGGACAGGATCGAACGAACGCTTGCCGGCCATCCCCGGCTGGTGGTAACTGGCTCTGCCTATCGTGGCGTCGGCATTCCGGATTGCATAGGCAATGCGCGTCGCGAGGCCGCAGCACTACTTGAACGGATCAACCAGATAGCATCTCCTTGAAACTTCCTGTCGCTGACATGCATAACTTACCGAATTGACCTTTGCGCCGGTCAGAAAGCTCGCCATGTTTTCGAGTGACCAACCCCAGCCGCTGGTTGAACGCAGACTGGAGATCGCTGCCATCATCGCAGCTCTCATCAGTGTGCCCCTCACCATCATGCAGGAAGGTGGCGTCGACCGCACCTACATCGCCATCGCCGACTGGATCGTTTGGGGGGTCTTCACGCTCGAGTTCATCGTGTTGATGGTGCGATCCAAAGACCGGCGTATGACCGCCCGCAATCAGTGGCTTTCGATCGTGCTGATTGTCGTTTCTTTCCCGGTACTGACGATGATCTTCACCTATGCCAGGCTATTGCGTCTGCTACGGCTTGCTCGCCTCCTGCGCCTGGTGTTGATCGCTAAACGTGGTGTGCTGGCCTTCAAGGTTGTGCTGTCCCGCAACGAAGTGATCTACGTCGCCGGCGTGACGACATTCCTGGTATTCATTGGTGCCGGCATCCTGACGATCGTCGAACCCGAGTGGGGCGGATTCTGGATGTCGGTCTGGTGGGCAATCGACACCACCACAACGCTCGGCCACGGCGAAGTCGTGCCAAGAACGCTGGTCGGCAGGCTCACGTCTGTGGCGCTCCTGCTCTCGGGCATTGGGCTGGTAGCCACGATTGCCGCGGCGCTGGCTTCGTATCTGATCAACGATGAAGAAGCTGAACACGAAGCCGAGATGGACGACTTCCGCGCCCGGCTGGACCGCATCGAGCAACTGCTCCTCACCCAGCAGGCCATGATGGCAATTACGCCGTTGCCTGATCCTGAGACCGAAGACGCAGCCACAGACGTGGAACCGATCTCCGCCAGCTAGCGTTTAGCCAGAGAAAACCACGCTAAATCCGTCATCCCGAGTTTCCCCTACTGTCATCCCGAGCGCAGTCGAGGGACCTCGAGCCTCGAAGTTTTACCATCACCCAGAGAACCCTGACCCACGAGGTCCCTCGACTGCGCTCGGGATGACGATATGAGATGGTCGCTACCCTACAACCTCCTTAAACCGGCGGATCGTCTCGATGTGGCCTTCGGGCGACAATCCCATACCCATCGTGTTGATGGAAAGATAAGCTGCGCCGAGCTTGCGCCAGGTGTCGACCACGTCCTGCCAGTCTTCCGGATTGGTTCCAGCAAGGGAATAGCGGCCCTCCATCTGGATCGTTGATGGATCGCGTCCGACTGACTCCGCGCCGGCGTTGACCCAGCCGATGAACTCATCCAGTCCCGGACCCGGTGGCAACTGCGGGAACCAGCCATCTGCAATGCGTCCAGCCCGTTCGAGTGCCGGCTGCGAGCGGCCGCCGATCCAGATTGGAATCGGACGTTGCACCGGCAGCGGGTTCAGTCCTGCCTCAGGGATGGTGTGGTATTTGCCCTGGAAATCCACCGACGGTTCGTTGAAGAGTTTCCGAAGCAGTTCAATCTGCTCTTCGAACCTGCGACCACGGTTTCGGAAATTCTCGTTCAGCGCGGTGTATTCAACATCGTTCCAGCCGATACCCACACCAAGCCGCAACCGGCCCTCACTCAACACATCGATCTCGGCAGCCTGCTTGGCGACAAGTGCTGTCTGCCGCTGGGGCAAAATGATGACCCCCGAGACAAGTTCAACCTTCGAGGTAATCCCCGCCAGGTAGCCAAACAGGACAAACACTTCGTGGAACGGATTGCCGGCGTGGTACGCGCCCTTCCAGTCCGGCCGGTTGGTGAGGTCCGCCCCAAGCACATGGTCATAGACCAGCAGGTGGCTGTAGCCCAACCCTTCAGCCGCCTGGGCGTATTCCTTTACTGCCCCCGGGTCGGCCGGCATTTCAATCTGCGGAAAAACCACTCCGACTTTCACAATCTTCCTCCAATACGCATCACAAACCAGTGGTCTCGACTATACTGCCTGATCGACACCAAACCTGTACGGTTCCAACGTCATTGGGACGTCAGATATTCTCGTTGCCCGGAACCGCAAACGAAAGGTAACCCTGTGTTTGACCTGCGCATCGGCATTTTCACTGGCCAGAACCGACCCTGGGAGACGATTCTTGAGCAGTGGCAGGCGATCGAATCGCTCGGATTCGACTGTGCCGGCATGGTCGACCACTTCATGCCAACCGCCGGCGATGAAGATGGCGATTTCCACGAGGGCTGGACGCTGATCACCGCCCTTGCCGCCCGGATTCCCCGCATCCGGCTGGCAATTCTGGTGAGTTGCAACACCTATCGCAACCCGGTGTTGCTGGCCAAACAGGCAACGACGCTCGACCACATTTCCGGCGGACGGGTCGATCTCGGCATCGGCGCCGGCTGGTATGTTCGCGAACACGAAGCCTACGGTTGGGATCTGCCGCGAGCCGGAGTCCGGGTGGACATGCTGCGGGAGTCAGTCCAGATTATCCGCTCGCTGGTAACGAACCACCGCACGACCTTCAACGGCGAGCACTACCGGCTGCAGGACGCACCATTCCAGCCGAAACCGGTCCAGGAGCATCTGCCGCTCATGATCGGCGCACAACAAACACGGATGCTGCGGGCCGCCGCCGAGTTTGCCGACATCTGGAATGTCAACCAAAAACCGGAGAAGATGGCCGAGTTTGGCAAGGTACTTGACCAGCACTGCCAGGACATCGGCCGCGACCCTGCCTCGATCCGCCGTTCGGGATTCGCCGTGCCCGCCTTCCTCGACAAAGATCCGTTCGCGAGCGTCGATACCTGGCGCAAATACGTCAGCGAATACATCGCGGCCGGTGCCAGCGAAATCTATTTCCGCTTCCCGGACAATGAGAACCGCGCCGTCCTCGACCAGGCCGCCGCGCTCCTGCCCGACATCCGTGCGGAATACGAGGCATCCAGGTAAGGCCTTCGGCCCTTCGTCATCCCGAGCGAAGCCGAGGGACCTCGACATTCGGATCTCGCCCCCGCTTCAGAACTTCCGACTCTCGAGGTCCCTCGACTTCGCTCGGGATGACGGTTATGAAGACGCGATGAGGTGGAACAACTACCGATGCGCCACGACGCCGAAGGCTTCGGGCTTGCGGTCGATGCGCTGGAAGCCGGCTGATTGCAATCTCTTGATCACGCCGGTGGTGATCCGTCCGGCGGCGCGGCTGGTGGGGTCACCAATGTAATGGAAGACACGTCCACGGCGGGCCGTCACCCGGTAGAGTTTCCGGTAGAACGCCTCGCCGTAAAGATCGCCGGCGATGTTCATCGTCGGTGGATCATGGATGACAACATCGAAGCTGCCATCATCGAACGAGTCAATTACCTCGTCGATATCGCCAACGATCTGCTGAATCCG
>CAZRNC010000211.1:0-5499 GCA_964601285.1 uncultured Thermomicrobiales bacterium
AAGGGCGCATCGCATGCGTCCGGCTGCTCGAACGAGTTCCGGTGTTGGCGTGTACCTGCCGGTGTGTTTGTCATCCTGAGTCTCTCCCACCGTCATCCTGAGCGAAGTCGAAGGATGACAGGCGTAGCTTGGTCTTCTCTCGCGAGCGAATCAATCGTTCAACCTTCACCATGGTGTCCTACGTCGGTCGAGGACAGCATGACACGATAGGCTGGTCAGACTACTGGTCGAACTACTCAGGATGACAGCAAAGGAGGGCTCAGGATGACACGTAAGCAGGCATGCCCGAGCCAAAACTGGACTTGCATTCGCCCGGTTTAACGCCTCGGACGTCAGACCGGGCGAATGCAAATCGCCCCTACAAAATCGAACCGGGTATTACGCTTCGGCTACTGTTTCGCCGTGGCCGAAGCGGTGCTTCATGTCGTCAACCAGGCTGTAGACCGCCGGCACAACGACCAGGGTCAGCAGCGTTGAGGTGAAGAGTCCACCAACGACGGTCCGGCCGAGGTCGGCTGCGATCAGCGCACCATCTCCAAACAGTCCAATCGAGAGCGGAACCAGCGCCAACATCGTGGCAAGCGCCGTCATCAGAATCGGCCGCAACCGGGTCTGGGCACCGAGAACCAGTGCATCGTGGGTGCTGAGACGCTGCTCCTTACGAAGCATGATGACGAACTCGAGCATCACAATCGCATTGGTGACGACGATGCCGACCAGCATCAACACACCGATCATCACGCTGATGCTCAACGGCGTATTGCTCACCAGCAGGGCAAGGATCGCGCCAATGGCTGCCAGCGGCAGGGTGAAGAGGATGACGAACGGATCGAGCCAGCTCTTGAAGAGCAGCGCCATGATGCCGTAGACGAGCAACACCGAGATGATGATCGCAATGAACATCTGGGTGAAGCCTTCGTCGATGTCGCCAGCAACGCCACCAACCAGCACCTCGACACCGTCGGGAACCGCAAGTTTGTCGACCGCTTGCTGCACTTCGGCAGAGACGCCACCGGTGTTCACACTGGTGATATCAGCAGTCACTGAGGACGCTACCTGGCCGTTGACCCGTGTGACGCTCACCTGCTGGTCAACCATCTCCAGGGTCGCAACCTGATCGAGCCGGACACCTGGAATGATCTCCAACCCGGCAAGGTCGTCAACCGTTGGAGCCTCACCATTGCTCACAACCAGCCGCACCGGGAACTGTCCGTTCTCAAGTGCCGCCATGGTCACCACCTGGCTGATTGAGAGGTTCCCCAGGCTCGATGATATTGCCGCGGGCGTCAGTCCAAACTCTGCCGCCTGGGCTGGATTGACCAGCACCTGGACGGTCGGCTGGAGCGTGGCGATGTTGCTTGAGACATTGGCAGTGTCACCGACCGATGCGACCGCAGCAGCAACCTGTTCGGTGAACTCCGGCAGCCGGCCAACCGCATCCGGTGTTGCACCGGTGATCGAGATGGCAACCCCGGAACCACCGAAGCCGGCCCCGGCTGCCGAAACCGAGACGTTCTCACTGTCCGGAATCTCGTCGGCGATCAGCTCTCGCAGCTCAATAGCTGCTTCCTGCCGGTCGACCGATGCCGCAAACTCGACCGTCATCGTCGCACTGTTGGGGTCATTACCCGAGAGGATGTTGGCAATCGCGCCGAAGTCGCCAGAAGCGCCAGTGATAACCGTCTGGTAGCGCACGACATCGAACCCGCCCAGCAACTCCTCGATGCTGACCGCCTGGTCTAGCACCGCCTCCTGGGTCTCACCTGGCCGGGCGTTGACCTGCACGGTGATCGAATTCACGCCGTCATCCGGCAGGAACGCGACATCGAGCAACGGGATGAGACTCATACTGCCAATGAAGAACGCGCCGGCAATGAGCAGGGTCGTCCAGCGATGGGTCAGTGACCACTTCAGGACCGGTGTGTAGACCCGGCCCAGGAACGTATCGGCGGCACGCTTCTCCGGTTCAACCTTCACCTTGCCGGCGATGGTGAAGCGGATCATCATCGGAATAACCGTCACCGCAACGATCAGCGAGGCGACCAGTGCGAAGACGACAGCCAATGCAAACGGCAGGAAGAGCACGCCAATGAACCCACCCACCAGACCGATCGGCAGGAAAACAGCGCACGTCGTCGCCGTTGCGCCGACGATGGCCAGTGTCACCTCGCGGGCGCCGTTACGCACCGCTGCACGCGGCTCCTCGCCTTCAGCCATATGCCGGTAAATGTTTTCCAAAACGACAATCGCATCGTCAATCACCCGGCCAATCGCGATCGTCAGGCCGGCCAGGGTCATGATGTTCAGTGTGTGGCCGGCGAGATACATACCGCCAATCGCCATCAGCATCGAGAGCGGCAGTGAAACGGCTGTGATCAACGTTGAGCGGAAGTTCCAGAGAAAGAGGAAGACGATCAGGATGGCCAGCGCACCGCCGACCAGTCCCTTCTCGATGACGCCGGCAATCGAATCCTCAATGTATTCGGCCTGGTTCTCGAGAATCGAGATCGACGCGCCGCCCGGCAGCGACGAATCCAGATCGTTGAGCACATCGACAACCGTGTTCGCAACGTTAACGGTATTGGCGTCACGGGTCTTGACGACCTGAATGCTGACAGATGGCTCGCCGTTCGTCCGGCTGCGGCCAACCGAGCGGCCTTCAATCTGCTCGACGGTGGCAACATCGGATAGGGTGACGAACGATCCATTGCCCGTCTGAATCGGCAGATTCTCGATGTCTTCAAGCGTGCGATAGATTGCCAACGTCTGGATCGGGACACTCACTTCGCCGGTCAGAATCTCACCGGATGGCAGGATGACGTTGTTCGCGGTCAATGCCCCGGCAACCTGCTCGAAGCCTATGCCCTGCTGAAGCATCTGCTCCCGGTCGAGCGAGATTTCGATTTCGTTGACAGCCCCGCCAACAACCTGCACCGAGCCTACGCCGTCAACACCCATCAACTCCGGCAGGACGATACCTTGGGCGATGTTGGAAAGTTCGGCTTGCGAGAGATCACCCTGCAGGTCGAACACCACGACCGGGAAGCTGGCCGGGTCAAAAGCAAGGATGCTGGTCTGAACATTCGGCCCGAACGGAAGTCCGTCGAGCACTTCTTGAACCGATGCTCTCGCATCAGCGGTTGATACACCGAAATCGAAGGTGTAGAGAATAACGCCAAAGCCGGCAACCGTGGTCGACTCGGTGTCGTTCATACCGGGGATACCGGTAGAGGCGGCCTCGATAGGCGCGATTGCGTTTTGTACGACCTGGTCCGGTTGATCGCCAGGACTCTGGACGATAACGGTCAGAATCGGAAAGTTGATGTCGGGGATCAATTCCTGATTGATCCGGGTCATCGCGAAGATTCCGTAGGCACTGATGAGTAATGTCACCAGGGCGACGATCCCCGCCTTACGGAACGAGAACTCGGTCAACCAGGTCACTATTTGACGCATTGATTATCCTTGCACCTTTGCATTGCCGGCTGTGGACGAGGCATTGTCCACATGATGAATATCACCGCGATACTTCCAGTCATTGGAAATATCCCGGTGAATCCTAGATGATCCAGTGCTTGCTATGCAAGGTGCATTTGTCCTGATGTGGGCGGCTCGGTGATGCTAGCTACACACTACGAAGTCGGAGGTGCCCCGTTCAGACGAGTCTGGGATTCCTGGAGGATCTCCAGCGCGTTGATAACCGTGCTGATCTCGTCCAACGACATGACCGCTGTCATTGCGCGGGCGTGGTGACGCTGGATGTTCCAGAAGGAATCCAGAACCTCGGTGCCTCGGGGAGAGAGTTCGCAGGTCACGACTCGACGATCCACCGTGCTGTGCGCCCGCTTGACAAGTCCTTTTTCAACGAGACGATCAATCATCGACGTCGTCGCAGGAAAGCTGCTGCCAAGATGGTTGGCGATATCGCCCATCCGCGCCGGCCCACGTGACAGGATGCCGAGCGTCCGCATCTGGGGCAGCGTCAACTCTTCTTCGGGCCACTGTTCGACCGGGTCGGGGCGCATCTGCTGGCCAATACGCTCCATCAATTCGATGAGGCGTTGCACCTTTGCTTCTCGGTTGTCTTCGGGCATAGCCACGACCACCCTTGCCGCGTTCTCGATTGCCAATAAATGCAATCATGCCCCAAATCAGGCGACGGTGGGCAACTCGGCGATGAATTCTCTATTCGGCCGACCAGATCTCCAGGTTAGTAAAGACCCACTCCGTCGGTGCTTCATCAAAGTTGTAAACGAATATGGCAATCTGACCAAAGAGCGGACCGTCGTGCTGAGTTGAGCCGATTAGCTCATCATTGACGTAGAAGGCAAAGCCCTGTCCCACCGCAGCGATCATCAGGTTGTTCCACTCGTTGACCGGTCGCGTCTGTTCCCGCTGGTCGAAATCAACCAGCACTTCCCAGTTTCGGATATTCTCGTCATCGACATAGGTGAAATCGGCGACCGACTGGTTCGCACCGGTCAGGCAGACGCTATACCCGTAGGACATGGCATCCAGCTCCGTCCGGATTGCCAGACAGCCATAGCCAAGTGGCCCCTGGCTAACCATTCGCAGATCAACCGTTGCCACCAGATCACCGGCAGCGACATCAGTCAATCCGTTCCAGATGGCAACGCCGTTCGGGGAAGAGTTATAAAGATGGTAGCCCTCTTCAGAGGCAAAGCCACTGCCAAAATCTACCTCGCCGCCGCCCCAATCCTGGAGCGAACCGGTATAGAGCTGCGTTAAACCGCTATCTTCTTCTTCCGGAGTCGGCTCCGGAGTTGAGGTCGGAACCGGTACCGGGGTTGGTGTTGACTGGTGACGGGGAGCGGCAACCGTCGGTGCCGGACGGAAAGGCACTTCTGTGGCCGTAGGTTCCGGAGTTGCAGTTGGCTCTTCGGTTGGTGTTGCTGTTGGTTCGGGAACCTCGGTAGGGATGCTGGTCGGTTCCGGTGTTGCAGTGGGGTCTTCATCTCCACCGCTGGACATACATGCTGTCAGCACCATGGAAAGGATGAGCAACAAAACGACCATCCGGAACGGCGAACCAGTTTTCATCAATCGATCCTTCGAACTCCGCTCCCGGGCGATCCGCCGCGAGCTTCAAGCATCGTTACCTGGGTAAGCTTGACAACACCAACCCGGCTCTCGCAACGGGAAGTGTAGCAGCCATTTCCGCTACTCAACTGACCAGGCTTCCAGGTTCGTAAACACCCATTCGGTTGGTTCTTCATGGAAGCCGTATACCATAAATCCAATGGTTCCGGAAGGCGTCCCATCGAACTCGGCCGCGCCAACAATCTCACCATTGATCCAGAAGAGGAATTGATTCTCGACAGCCCCGATCGTCAGCGCGTTCCATTCATTTGCCGGATTGAGCACCGGGCGCTGCTCGTAAGCCAACAGTGATTCAAACAGGCGGGAACTCTCCTCACTTACATGCAGGTAGTCAGCGAAAGAATAGCCATCGCCATTGATGCAGAGCGTAAAGCCGTG
>CAZRNC010000212.1:0-5496 GCA_964601285.1 uncultured Thermomicrobiales bacterium
GCGGAGTCGAAGGATCTCATTCCATGGAATTTGGTGGCGCCTCGAATGTTTCGTGGATAGAGGTCCTTCGGTTTCGCTCAGGATGACAGCAAAAGAGCAGGCCCACTCAAGGATTTGAGCACGCGACGAATGAGTTGGAACAAGTGGCAACGTTCCGCAATATTGTTCCTTTAACTGCAAGATCTCTCAACCCGTATGGCCGACAGCCGTCGGTTCCTCGATCCGGTCATCCCAGGCGATGATGGCTTCGGTGGCCAAGTTGAGGAACAGGCCATGGTCGACAACACCGGTAAGCGCCTTGAGGTCATCTGCCAGAGCCTGCAGGTCGCCATAATCAGCATTGAAGAGGTCCAGGATCAGGTTGCTATTATCGGTGACAAACGGCTGCCCATCGACCTCACGCAGCACAGGATCGCCATACTTCTGAAGGCGTTCACGGGTAAGCTCCCAACCGAACGCCACGACCTCGACTGGCAGCGGGATCGACGGCTGGCTTTCGGAAAGAGACGTCATAATCTTGCGATGATCGGCAATGAGCACCAGCCGCCCGGATGCCCCGGCAACGAGCTTCTCCCGGGTGAGCGCGCCTCCCAGCCCCTTGATCGCATGCAGCGTCCCGCGCTCGATCGCATCGGCGCCATCGACAACAATATCCAGCGGGCCTCGCAGCTCAACCAGGGGAATGCCGTACTCACCGGCAACCCGTGCTGTCTGAACCGAACTGGACACGGCCGTTATCTCCAGCCCGCCCTGCACCCGTTGCCCAAGCGCGCGGACAAACTCCAGCGCGGTCGAACCACTGCCCAAACCAACAGTGGAACCATCCTCAACCAACTGAGCCGCTCGCTCACCAACAAGTTGCTTCTGTTGTTCGATTCCCAACCAGGCGCTCCACTTTCGCGACACTCACGGTCCAACAGCCCACAATTAGACTACGGCGACCCCGATACTGGTAGGCCACAGCCGGTACACTTCACAGTTGTTAGCTTGAAAGGGACCAGCCAAACGTGGAAACAAGCAATATCAGGGTCTGGGCCGAAGAACAGGAACCCGGCCATCTGTATCTCACCTGGGAGTTTCCGGAGGATTCCGAGCCGCGTGAGGAAGCCGCCGACCGGCGAGCGGTCGCCGCGGCATTGCACGTGCATCAGCTTGTCAAGAATGCGAAACCAGAGGGTGCCGGAGTGCTGGTGCGCTACGACGCCGAACACCTCGAAAAGAGCGAGATCGCGACAATATTGCGATCAACGCTTGCCATCGAAACGCCGTTCAAGGACCGGGCAAGCGACGTTTTGAAACGGGTACCAACGTATCTCAATCTCGCCCAGAAACTGGCACTCGATTCGCGAATCAGCCCATTGCCGGATGCCGCCCAGAGCATGACCCGCCGGCCCGCGGCTGGTCTGCCCGCCGGACTACCGATGCAAATGATCCCCGGCTTCCGGATGGTTTCTCGAGTCCAGGCCGCCCTGCCTGCCCTGCAAAGCCTCGCGTCGTGGAGTCAGGACGCTGAACCTGAAGTTGTCGAGGGACATCTCGCCAGTGCCGGTCTCACGCGTGAACAGCTTGAACTGGACCATGCTGCCGCCCAGGAGATGATGTTCTATGCCCGTGATTTCTCGGGCGAGAAGGCAGCACAAGCCAAGGTTATTGCCGGCGATCTCGCCAGCCAGGCAAGCGTTACTGGCAAACAGTGGTGGGAAAAAGCGAGGGAAATGCGCGACGACTTCGTCGAATCACGCGCTACCCCCGCAGAAACGGCCAACAAATCAGAACCCGTCCAGGACGACCAACTACCAGAAGAATCGCTAGTGGAGTCTGTCGACGAAACTGGCGAGGCGTGATTCCAACGTCGAGGGTGTCGGCGCACAGATCGTGACGTGGCCAAGCTTGCGGCCCGACCGTGGCTCCTTGCCATAGAGATGCAGATGCAGACCGTCTATTGCCAGCAGGTCGCGCCGGTCAGGAACGGTTCCGATCAGGTTCAGCATCATTGAGCTGCCAGTCGGCTCGGTCGATCCTGGTTGCAGCCCGGTTATCGCCCGCAGATGGTTTTCGAACTGGCTGGTTTCCGCTCCATCGATCGTCCAGTGCCCGGAGTTATGCACCCGCGGAGCCATCTCATTGATCAACAATTTGCCATCAATCTGGAACAGCTCGATGGCCATCACCCCGACATAATCGAGGGCGTTCATTGCAGCGGCGACAATCGAATCGCCTTGCTCCTGGAGTTGGGGCGACAGTGCCGGGGCAGGGGCAATGGTGCGCGCAAGCACACCGTCGCGGTGTTCGTTCTCTACCAGCGGATAGGTACGAACCAGGCCGTTCAAGCCACGTACACCAACAATCGAAAGCTCACGCTCGAACGGAACGAACTCCTCGAGAATCAGGCCGGGACCGGTCACTCTGTCCCAGGCAGTATCAACCTCGGACCAGTGATGGATGACCACCTGCCCCTTGCCGTCGTAGCCCTCACGACGTGTCTTGAGGACCGCCGGCAACCCGATCTGTTCCAACGCAGTGCGCAGCCCGGAGAGGGTGTCAACCGGCTCAAAACCAGGTACGTCCAGTTCAAGCTTCTGGAAGAAGCGCTTCTCGGAAAGACGATCCTGGGCAACTTCCAACGCGTTGGCCGCTGGCCGAACCGGAGCCAGCCGTTCAAGCTGCCGGGCAACCTCTGCCGGCACATTCTCGAACTCGAAGGTCACCACATCCAAGCCGCTTGCAAACCGTTTCAGCGCTTCCATGTCGTCATACGGTGCGCTGATCAATTCGCCCACCTGTCCGGCAGTGGCAACCGGAGAGGGATCAAAGAACCGAAACCGCATACCCAGCGGATATCCGGCCAGCGCCATCATCCTGCCAAGCTGGCCGCCCCCGAGAACGCCAATCCTCATCGTTCCACCCTCGGGTCCGGGTCGGACAGGATACGCTCGGTCTGGGCCTCCCGGTGACGCTTCAGGGCATCCCGGAACTCGGGATGGGCATTGGCGACGATCGAGGCAGCCAGCAATCCGGCATTCACCGCGCCGGCCGTGCCAATCGCCATCGTGCCAACCGGAATGCCAGCCGGCATCTGGACGATCGAGAGCAGCGAATCCATGCCACTCAACGCCCGGGATTGCACCGGTACGCCAAGCACCGGCAACGTCGTCTTCGACGCTGTCATTCCCGGCAGGTGGGCTGCCCCACCAGCACCGGCAACGATGACCTCGATACCTCGCTCTTCGGCAGTTGTCGCGTATTCAAACATCAGATCCGGTGTGCGATGCGCCGACACGACACGCACCTCATAGGGCACTCCCAGTGCGTCCAGCGTACTGGAAACGCCGCTCATCGTCTCCCAGTCTGAACGGGAACCCATGATGATGCCAACGAGGGGACTGGCACTCATTCGACTTTGTTCTCCTTTGCGTTGCTATCCGCCGGGATTGTTCGAGGCGTTCGGGTTATCAGGAAGATTCTGCACCAGATTGCGTAGCGAGAACCAGTCTCCAACGAAATAGAAACCCTCGTCGATAATCGCTTCTTCCATGAAGCTGTTCAGCGAGTGCAGATAGATCTGGTCGCGCGGCAGGTCCTGGCCAAACCGGGCCAGTGACAGCACCTGGCGAATCGACAGGTCGGTACGCACCGAATCACCAATCTCGCTGATGATCGCCGGCAAGTTGGTAATGACGCCGCTCACGAGAATCTGGTCGCGAATGGCCAGCAGGATCTGTTGTTGGCGCTCCGAGCGTCGAAAATCGTTATCCCCATGGCGGGTTCGCGAATACTGTACCGCTTCGCGGCCATCCATCGGCTGAATGCCGGTTGGAAAATACACCCGTGTGAACCGGAAATCTTCGGTCGGATATTGATCGTCTTTCACCACAACCGGAACATCAACGATGATCCCGCCAATTGTGTCGACCACCCGCTCCATGCCGGAGATGCTAACCGTTGCAAAATAATTGATCCTGATTCCAAAGTTGTACTCAATTGTCTGTGCGGCGAGGATCGGGCCACCGCCGGGTAACCCGTCTCGTTCACCGTAGACATACGCAGCGTTGATCTTGGTTGCGCCATAGCCGGGAATCTCAACAAGCAAGTCACGTGGAATCGAGAAGGCATCCACCCGATCCAGCACCGGGTCAACCCTTACGACGATTATCGTATCGCTGCGCGGAGGGTCATCTTCGTCCGGACGGCTATCAACTCCCAACAGCAGAATGTGCACCGGCTCTGTGCCATCCCAGGGTGGATATGGTGTTGGCGTCGGACCAGCAACTGTTGGTGACGGGATAGGCGTGGTCGTTGGCGTTCCGGCTGCGCTCGAGGTTGGCGATGCATCCGGGGTCAGGGAACCAGGAGCCTCCGGTGTGCGTTGTGCAGTGCCGGATGGTGATGGAGTGCGGTCGGCAGTTGCCGTTGCGGCCGGAGTGGTATCAAGCGATGGAAGCAGAGGCGGCGAAGGGTTGGCATCGTCGAAATGAACACGATCCGGCACCGGTGTTACAAACACGTTTTCCGCTGCTTCCCGTGCCTCGATAATGACCGGCACGGCAATCGACAGCGCCCAGACGGCGGCACTGAGCGGAAGCAGCGCCATGATGAACACCGAAATCGCACGCATGCCACGGGGCCGGGCTTTGATTACCGGCTGTTGAACAGTTGATTCGCGCTGCTCTCGCCCACGACCATCGAAGAGCAACGTTTCCGATGGCGGTCGCGCGCCAAGCCGCCGCGGCAACGGCCGGCTTTGCACCCGCGGTCGCCTGCGTGGCCGGGCAAGATCAAACTGCCTTCGTCTTCGCAGGTACATTCAGGATCTAATGTCCAAACTCACGAACCAGATCGACAATCCGGCATGAACCGTCGTCGAACGAGTACCGTAGACGCATCACGATTATCGCCAACAATACTCCTATGACGCAAAGTCACCAGCCAGCATTCGGTTACTCCGGGAAGATACATACGAACGCGGTGAAAGCCGCCCGGTATCAGAATACGACATTTGATGGATGGTCCCACGGCTCCGGACCAGGCATCATCAATATGCACGACACAAATCATCCCTAATGGAAGGGCAAAAACATGCTTCACCGGGATACCGAAACCGGTTATTTGACCATTTCACAGCCGGCACACGCCTGGGTTTCTCAGCAACTCGCTTCAGCCTGGGGCAATGACCAGTTCGGGGCCTTCGAGCCACGCAAGGATGTGATCCTTGCTGCCGGCCAACATGACATTGGTTGGCTGGAATGGGAACTGGCGCCGGCACTCAACCTGGAAACTGGCCGGGCACAGACGTTTACCCAGATTTCAACTTCCGACCATCTGGATATCTGGGCGCCTGCAGGCCCGGCTGCGATCGTTTATGGGCCATACGTTGCGTTGCTGGTATCAAAGCACGGAACCAGACTCTATCGGAATCATGATGACTCCCGCGACAATGAAGAGGAAGCGGCGCGAGCTCGCAAGTTTGCCGAAGAAGGACCGGCCTTTGAGCAGCAG
>CAZRNC010000213.1:0-5484 GCA_964601285.1 uncultured Thermomicrobiales bacterium
ATCCGTGGCTCGAGATCCTTCGACTTCGCTCAGGATGACAGGCATAGCTTGGTCTTCTCTCGCGAGCGAATCAACCGTTCAACCTTCACCATGGTGTCCTACGACGGTCGAGGGCAGCATGACACGATAGGCTGGTCAGACTACTGAGGATGACAGTCTAAACACCGTTCTTCCTTGCGTACGTTCGATGGTCCTGAACTGGTTAGTTCTGGTGAACTCATTCCGAAACACTCCTGACTGGGCTACGATGCACCGCGTGTTTCGATGTGGTGGATGGGTGAACAGTTGGGAGCCTGCATGGTTCGGGTTGGGGTTGATACCGGCGGCACGTTTACCGATGTCTGTCTGATTGATGACAACGGGGCGACGCTCGTGTTCAAGCTGTCGTCGTCTCCGGAAGACCCGAGCAATGCCATCAGCGCCGGCATTCTCGCGATCCTCGAGCGAGCCGGATCGGCGGCAGCCGATGTGAACTATGTCGGCCACGGCACGACCGTTGCAACGAATGCACTGCTGGAGGGACGCGGAGCCAAGACCGGGGTTATCACGACCGGTGGCTTCCGGGACCTGCTCGACCTTGGCCGGCAGATGCGCCCTTCGCTCTATGACTTGCAAGTTGAAAAACCCAGGCTGCTTGTACGGCGCTACCTGCGACACGAGGTTCCGGAGCGGATGCTTGCGACCGGTGAGGTGTACATTACGCTGGATGTCGACGCCGTGCGCTCTGCTGCCCGTGTGCTTCGTGAGGACGGTGTCGAAGCGGTGGCCGTCTGCTTCCTGTTCAGTTACCTGTCGCCGGAACATGAAGATCTGGCTGGATCAATCATTGAGCAGGAGTTGCCGGACGCCTTTGTCAGTCTCTCCCATGATGTGCTGGCAGAGTTTCGCGAGTATGAGCGACTCTCAACGACAGTGATCAACTGCTTCGTCGGGCCGGTTATGAGTCGCTATACCCGCCGGCTCAAGGAGAGAGTTGCGGCGGCTGGCATACCGGTGGCCCCGTTTATCACCCAGTCGAACGGCGGGATTATCTCACTGGATGTTGCGGCTGCATCGCCGGTCCGGACGATCCTGTCCGGCCCTGCTGCCGGAGTGGTAGGGGCGACCACCGTCTCCGTTGCGGCTGGCGCTCCGGACATCATCACGTTCGATATGGGCGGCACCAGCACTGATGTCGCGCTGATTGCCGGTGGCAGTGCTGGACTCAAGATGGAGCAGACGGTCGCCGGCTATCCGATCCGTACACCGATGCTGGATATCAATACCGTTGGAGCAGGCGGCGGCTCGATTGCCTGGATTGACGGTGGTGGTCACCTCAAGGTTGGTCCGCAGAGTGCCGGTGCGGTCCCTGGCCCTGCTGCTTATGGCCAGGGTGGTATCGAGGCGACGGTCACTGATGCAAATGTAGCGTTGGGGATTCTCAGCCGGGAAGCACTGCTCGGCGGTGAGATGGCCATTGATGCTGCTGCTGCCGACCAGGCGATTGACCGGGTCGCTGCAGAGCTTGGGCTTGGCCGCGAAGAGGTTGCTGAAGGCATCATCGGACTGGCCACAGTGAACATGGCGCGAGCCATCCGGGTGATCTCGGTTGAGCGTGGCCACGATCCGCGAGACTATGCGCTGGTCGCCTTCGGTGGGGCGGGTCCACTGCATGCCGGACGCCTGGCTCGCGAGCTTGAGATTCCAACCATCCTCGTGCCGGCGATCCCCGGCATTCTCTGCGCGTTTGGGTTGCTGGCAGCTAACTTGCGAACAGATTTCTCGCGGACGCTGGCTGTTCCGGCTGATGCCGGGTCTCTGGATGTTGTGAATGAGTGTCTAGGCGATCTCCTGACCATGGCCGAAGCGTGGTTCGAACAGGAAGATGTTGCTGCCGGCGCGCGAAGTGTTGCTCCTGTTGCTGACATGCGCTACGCCGGTCAGAACTACGAGCTGTCGATCGCGCTTTCGGGGTGTTCGCTCGACCAGAGTTCGCTGGACGCGGCCCTTGCGGAGTTCCACCGGGCGCATGACCAGAGCTATGGCTATAGCGCGGAATTGGAGCCGGTGCAGATCGTCACGTTGCGAATGGAAGCCACCGGAGAGGTTTCTCCACCGGAACTACCACTGGTTGCCACGGATGGAACGCTGGACGATGCGCTGTCTGGTTCCCGTACGACCTGGTTGTCGGAAGCTGGTGGCTGGACAACAGTACCGGTCTATGACCGGGTGCGGCTATCGGCCGGGTTGACCTTTGCCGGTCCGGGGATTGTTGAGCAGATGGACTCGACAACGTTGGTTCTGCCGGGTCAGGAAGTCACTGTGGACCGCTATGGAAACCTGATAATTCGTGAGATAGAGAATGGTGGTGGACGGTGACAACGGAAAAGCATGTTGACCTGAACTCGATCACCGTAGAGATTATCGGGTCCGCATTCTCCTCAATTGTCGAGGAGATGGGCACGGCGCTGATCCGGGCCTCCTATTCGACGAACATCAAGGAGCGCCGGGACTGCTCGACGATTCTCTTCGATGCTGCCGGCCGCACGCTTGCCCAGGCCGAACACATCCCGATCCACCTCGGGTCGCTGATGGGTATTGTCGAGGAGGTGATGTTCCGCTACCCGTTGGAAGAGATCGACCCCGGTGATGTCTTCATTGGCAACGATGCCTATACCGGAGGCGGAACCCACCTGCCGGACATTGTGATCCTTTCGCCGGTTTTTCACGACGACGAACTGGTGGCATTCGTGGCGAACCTCTCTCACCATGCCGATTTCATGGACCGTGGGCACGCCCATATCTTCCAGGAGGGGTTGCGAATTCCACCGATCCGGATCTTCCGCAAGGGCGAACTCCAGCAGGACGTCCTCGATTTCATCCTGCTGAATTGCCAGGTGCCCGATGAGCGACTGGGCGACCTGCGGGCGCAGTTCGCGGCAAACCGGCTGGGAGTACGGCGATTTCAATCGCTCTGCGATAAGTATGGGGCGGCGACGATTGCGGTTGCAGGATCGGCATTGATGGATTATGCGGAGCGCCAGACCCGGAATGGCATCCGGCAGATTCCTGATGGCACCTATGCCTTCACCGACAAATTCGACAGCGAGGGGATAGGCGAGCAGGAACTGACGTTCCAGGTGGAAATCGTCGTCGACGGCGACGAGATCACGCTCGACTTTCGCGACAATCCACCACAGGTTCGCGCCGGTCTGAACATGGTCTGGACGGCGCTGCTGGCGACCTGCTATTACGGCGTCAAGATCGTCGTCGATCCGGACATCCTGCCGAATGCCGGGCTCTTCCGTCCGGTCAAGGTACTGGCGACCCCCGGAACGATCCTCAATTGCTCGCCGCCGGCAGCGGTCAACAGTCGCACCCAGACCTGCCAGCGGGTGGTTGACCTGATTCTCGGCGCACTTGCCGAGGCAGTTCCCGAGCGGGTCATTGCCGCCTGCACTGGGGCGAACGCCAGCATCTCGTTCTCAGGGATCGACCCACGGACAGGTAAGCCATTTGCCTATCTGGAGACGATCGGTGGAGGATTCGGTGCGCGGGCGACTCGAGATGGACTTGATGGCGTCCAGACACACGTCACCAACACATCGAACCTGCCGGTTGAAAGCCTTGAGGTCGAGCATCCCTTCATGTTGACCCGGTATGAACTGGTTCCGGATTCTGGTGGTCCGGGAACCTGGAGAGGCGGCTGTGGAATCCGGCGAGACATTGCGTTGCTGGACAACGAAGCTGCCTTTGGCGGTTCGACTTCACGCAGGTTGAGTTCACCATGGGGGCTGTTCGGCGGTCATGAGGGAGCGCGAGCGATGATCACGGTCGATGGCGAAACGCTGCCGATCAGTGCGAGGGGAAGTGCTCTGCTGCAGCCATTCCAGCAAGTGAGCGTCGTCACTGCTGGTTCCGGTGGGTATGGGGATCCTGAAGAGCGTGACCGGGAGCTTGTCCGACGCGACGTTGAGGATGGCCTGGTCAGTCAGGAGCAAGCTCGCAGCGCGTATGGTTACGTTGCAGAAGAGTAGCGTAGCCGCGGACAAGGAAACTGGTTGTCAGGTGCAGGTATTGATCTCGAATGAAACCGGATGCCCATGACAATGCTTGACCTGGTGATTCTCGCGGTGATTGCGTTTGCTGCACTGGGCGGTTATCGGCGCGGATTCATCCTTGGCGTGTACGAACTGGTGATGCTGGCAATCGGACTGCTGGTCGCCTCGGCGAGCTACCCGTTGATTGCCCGGTTCCTCGATCGGTTCATCGATGCCCAACCAGCGATCCTGAACATTGCCGGATTCGTCATTGCCGTGATCATCTTCCAGATGATTGCCTCGATGACGCTCGGTCTGATGGTCGGGGTGATTCGCGGGGCGATGGGTGTTGTGCCCGGTGTCTCGACGGCCGACAGGATCGGCGGCATTGTTCCCGGGTTCATCCACGGTCTGCTGGTCGCAACGTTGATCCTGATACCGATCGCCTTCTTCCCGGTTCCGGGTGGACTGAAAGATTCGTTCACCGAGTCGCGGTTTGCGCTGCCGTTCTACCGGGAGTCTTCAGATCGCTTGCTGCGAGCAGTTACGTTTGCCGGCCTGGATCTGGACGACTTCGTTGCTGTCACGCCCCGGCAGACTGGTAGCGGGTTCACTCTGCCGTTCCAGGTGACCAGCGGGCTGGAAGTCAATGAATCCCTCGAGGTGCAGATGTTCGAGCTGGTCAATGAGGAGCGGATTGCCGCCGGCCTTGCGCCGCTCGTCTGGGACCCGGAGTTGGTCCCGGTTGCCAGGGCGCACTCGCAGGAGATGTTCGGGGAAGGGTATTTTGCCCATGAGTCGCCGATCACCGGTTCTCCGTTCGACCGGTTGGCCGCGGCTGGCATTACCTATCGGACCGCTGGCGAAAACCTCGCACTTTCTCCAACACTTGAAATGGCGCATCAGGGGTTGATGGATAGTCCGGGCCACCGGGCAAACATCCTGGAACCGTCATATGGAAGAATCGGCATAGGCGTCGTAAGCTCACCAGGACGCGGTAGTATGTACACCCAACTGTTCCGGGATTGAACCTCTCCCGGCCGTTCGAGATGGAGAAAAGCCAGATGAACGTCATCCTCCCCGTTGCGGGGCTTGGTACTCGATTGCGTCCTCAAACCTGGAGCCGGCCAAAACCGCTGGTATCGCTGGCCGGCAGGACCGTGCTGGATCATGTGCTTGACCGCTTGCGGCCTTTGGACATCGAGCGGGTGGTCTTCGTAACTGGCTATCTCGGTGACCAGATCGAAGAGTATGTTCGGGAGAACTACACATTCGACGCTGTCTTCGTCGAACAGAAGCAGCCCCGTGGTCAGTCGGACGCGATTATTCGTGCCCGTGGTCAGTTGAGCGGCCCGACGATGGTTATTTTCCCGGACATGGTGTTTGAAGCTGACATGACTGGCCTCGAGACGTCCGATGTGGACGGTGCAATTTTCGTCAAGGCGGTCGAGGATCCCAGCAGGTT
>CAZRNC010000214.1:0-5461 GCA_964601285.1 uncultured Thermomicrobiales bacterium
GCGATGTCGCTGGTTTCCGAGGTAACCGTCGCCCAGACCCGCTTCTGATAACGGCCGTAGCCCATCTGGACCAACGAGCGACGTGGGTCCAACCTGATGACCGGAATCTCGCGGCGTTCGGCTTCATCAACCAGCGCCTTGGTGCTAGGGCCATAGGCCAAACGCTCGGCCAGCAGGATGACCCGTTCCATCTCCTGCTCGAAGCTGTAGTCTTTATATTGGTGTTTGTAGATAATCGCGTTCAGTAGCTCGCAGGCCGCCTCACCGGCAGCCATGCCAAGGTCCGGCTGAA
The DNA here is from genome assembly GCA_964601285.1 of uncultured Thermomicrobiales bacterium. Taxonomy (GTDB): domain Bacteria; phylum Chloroflexota; class Chloroflexia; order Thermomicrobiales; family CFX8; genus CAYWXR01. The sequence goes on from CAZRNC010000214.1 coordinate 293, forward strand.
CATACTGGTAGACGACGTTGTAAACCCCGCGCTCGTCGGTCGAGCGTGTCAAACCGCGGTTCACCTCGGAGCCGGCCAGCGTCTGGAGTTCCAGCGCAATATGCTCCATGACATGACCCATCCAGGTGCCGTCTCGCATGCGTTCGAGGAAGCCGCCGGGTTTTCCAAGTGAGCAGTAGTGGTCGTAGAGACTAGGGATAAGGCCGACAAGCTCGTCGTAGAAGCCTTCGATCTTGTTGGTCGGCCGGTCTTCCAGTTCTCCAATATCGACCCGCAGGGCAATAACCGGCACACGTGCCCAGATGTTCGGACCTCGGTAAATTCTGGAATCCAGAATCTGAATCGGCATCCTCGTCCCCCCAAAAACTTCGATGCCGACCGCGGACATGCGTGCCTGTGTTATTGCGCCGCCTGCCGAGACCGGCCCTCTTTACGCCAGCTTGTCACCGTGCGCTGGTTCAGGTCGAAACAGCTGCCTTCGGCAACGAAATGGATCTTGACATCGCTGACCGTCACCGGTTGACGGTCGAGTCCAGCGTAGATATCGCTCGCCATGCCGGAGCCATCGACGACCAGCACGGATCCTCTTCCGAGCACTTCGATGAGTCCATCTGCCGAAATAATCGCCGCAGTGTCCTCGTCGATGCCAATACCGAGTAGACCCGGATTGTAGCTGACCATCGTCACCAGCCGGCCAACCCGGTTTCGTTCACGGAAGTGCTGATCGATAATAACCGAATCGATCAATCCTAGCCCGGCAGACATCCGGGCAAGCTGACGGCGCGGGGTGGTTCCGGAGCGTCCACCGGCAATCATGATGCCGCTCATCACCGATGCGCCAGCGCTGGTGCCGGCAATCGGCACTCCTTCGCTGCTGCGTTTCATGATCGCTTCGGCAACCGGGGTGCCGCCCAGCGTCGCGGCAATACGAATCTGGTTGCCGCCAGTCATAAAGATGCCGGTGCTGCTCTCGATCAACGCGACCAGTTCGTCGTCGAACGCATCATGCCGGGTGGCTACCGTGAGGATTCCGGACGACCCCGCGCCGAGTTCGCGAAAGATGGAAACATAGAGTTGACCGGCTTCCGGCAGAGAGGATGCGGTGGGAATCACCGCGATTCTGGCGTTCTGACCGCCGGATAACTCCACAAACCGGGAGAGAATCCTACGATCCTTGAACTTGTCTTCGGCGCCACCTATCGCCATAAGTGGGCCTTGTCGTTGATGCAAGAGTGCTACCTACCAAGGGTTACGAGCAAACACACAAAAGTTAGCTAACGAGTGTACCGCAACCTTGCCAAGAGTGTACGGACATTACTGCCACTCCTCGGCTCCACGGTCCCGCAAATCGCGTAACACCGTCAACTGGTCTTCAACACACATCAACGCAATCGTATCGCCGGGCGACGAAGCATCAATCGCCGCCAGGAGTGCAGCATGCTCGCTCGGGAAGACTCCAGCGAGCCGGTCCAGCGCGCCGATATCCTCAATACCTGTGCGCATCATGCCGCTTGATTCGCCCTGCTCACGGCCGCGAGAGTAGCCGGGATTCTCCTTGATATAGACACGGTCGGCACACTCGCCTGCAATCCGGCCGAGACTGGTCATCACCTGGTCTTCCCGATCGCCGGCCGTGCCAATGATCGCCGACAGGCAGCCGGATCCCATCAGTCGCCGGCTGAAGGTCAATAATTCGGTCAGACCACTCTCGTTGTGTGCGTAGTCGACAACAATCGTCTTGCCTTCCAGTTTGAACACATTCAACCGGCCGATATTGGAAGCAACATCGTTGCGGAATGTCGTCAGCCCTGCAGCAATCTCGGGGATGCTGAATCCAAGGCCGATCGCACCGCCGGCGGCTGCCAGCGCGTTTTCGACCATGTGACGGGCAGCGCCGTTGAATGTCATCGGCACCTCGCCAAGCCGGGCGATCTCCTGTTCCTTGCCGTCTGCGACATAGACGAACCGGTCCTCTTTTCGCAGTAGGGCCTTGCCTCCTGCGGCAATATGCTCGACAAGCACGGGATTTTCCGGATTCTGACTGAAGAGCAACACCGCCGCCCGGAGCCGCTTGCGCTGCTCGACCACCACCGGATCATCGGCGTTCAGCACCACCTGCCCATCGGGCCGCGTCGCCTGGACGACGACACTCTTGACCTCGGCCAGTGTCTCCAACGTCTCAACACCTTGCAGGAAGAGATGGTCGGCTGTCAGATTCAGAAAGATCCCGACATCGTTGGATTCGTAGGCGATACCGCGCAGCAGGATTCCGCCGCGTGCAGTCTCCAGCACGGCGATCTCGACGGAAGGATCGTGGAGTACGCGACGGGCACCGGACGGCCCGGTGTAATCGCCTTCCATCACCTTCTCACCGGCGATATACACCCCGGACGAGCTGGACCAGCCGACTCGTTTGCCGGCAGTGGTGATGATGTGCGAAAGCAGCCGGGTGGTTGTCGTCTTACCATTGGTTCCGGTAATGCCAACCGCCGGAATATTGCGCTCGCTGTCTCGAACCCATTCCGGCCGGTCGTCCCTGTTGCGGTCACGCTCCAATGTCGCTGCCAACCGTTCGGCGGTTGCAGCACTTTCTTCATCCCGAGCAACAATGTGGAATGCGTCTTCGGCAATTTCGATTGCCGTGCTGCGCCATTCCCAGGGGAAGAAGAGGGCATAGTGTCCGGGCGTGTCAATTTTCCGATGGCCGACAATTGGTGTTGCAAGACCGGCCAATTGGTGCAACCGGGCGATCTCCAACGTCAGGGCATGGAGAATTGCCTCGACGTCGCCCTCGTGTTGATCAATCCGGACTTCCAGCTTAATGACCGGCTCGCCGGCAAACAGATTCGGACCATCAAGATCGCGGACCTCAACAAGCTCCATCACCCCAGCTCCTCCGCCGCTATGTCAGGTTGGTATGATTCCTCTGCGCACGAAGTTTGACAGAAAACGGCTGGAATGTCTCTATGGCACGCAAACTAACAACAATCTACGTCGAGGAAGACCTCCTGCAGCAAATGGAAGAACTGGCCGCGAAGACAGGACGTTCTGATCAGGAGATCTTTGAGGAAGCGCTTGCTCGCTATCTCGGACTCCAATTGCTACGACAAATCCAGAGCAGAGGCGATGACCTGGACGAAGACGAAGCAATGAGAATTGCTTACGAAGAACTCCATGCGATGCGAGAAGAGCGTGATCAGCAGTCCGCATAGGCAGCCACAGTTACGAGTTGTTGTTGATCCCGGCGTCTTGATATCAGCGCTGATCTCGCGTCAACCAGGCACCGCTCCGTCAGACATCGTCGCTAACTGGATGACGGGAATGTTTGTTCCTGTTATATCAGTGAAGCTTCTGGAAGAACTTCACAATGTTCTGATGCGCCCAAAGTATCGCCGGTACTTCAGCGAAGAATCGGCTGAGCGGTTTCTGGACCGTTTGTGGCGAGTGGCTGAACTTCACCAGGACCCGACACTTCCTCGTGTACAGATCAGTGCAGACCCGAAGGATGACTACCTAATCGCTCTTGCCCGGAGCGCCAATGCAGATGTTCTCGTCTCAGGCGATCGGCATCTTTCGGCACACGTAGATGTGAACTTCAAGGTGCTTTCGCCCCGCGCGTTTCTCGAAGCAATCAGTCAGTAATCCGCATTTTCCCGTTACTACCCCGCCAGATGCTCCCGTTCATACGCCCGCAAACATCCAGGACAACAGAATCCGAGGATTTCATCGCCCACCGTGAGCGTGTGCTTTGCCGTGGCGAGGTCAACTTCCATGCCGCAGATCGGGTCGATGACGATCCGGGAGGCTGGCGCGGGGACGGTCTCCGGCAGACGGTGCTGCATCTCGCGGCGAATCGGGATGATCTCGGCCAGGATGCTGAGGGCGATCTCGGCCGGCGTTTCGGCACGGATATCGAGTCCGGCCGGGGAGTGGATCGTGCCAAGCACCTCTTCGGTGACATCGCGCGACCGCAGGAACTCGGCCATTGTGGCGAAACGTCGCTGGCTGCCAACGACTGCCAGGTAGGCCGGGTTGATCGACAGCGCCGCGAGCAGCGCGTTCTCATCATCAGTGCCCATCGTTGCGACAACCACAAACGGCACGCGTCCCGGTGAAAGCTGGTCGAAGGAGATCCCGGCATGGATTTCGTCTGCTTCAGAGTCACTGGAGCCGGCCATGGCGACCGTCTGGAAACCGAGTGTTTTGCCAAGCGAGATCAACGATTCGGCGATCGGACTATCGCCGACAGCGACCAGATAGGGTGCCGGCAGGAATGGCTCGATAAAGATCTCCAGCGTGCCGCCGCTGTGACAGGTCATCGCAAGCTCCAGCACTCCATCACGCAGACCACCCTCACCATCCGGACTAAGTCGGATCAACCGTGGTTCGCCGGACTCCAGCGCTTCACGTGCATGGCGGGCGACACTCGGTTGGGAGCAAGCCCCACCAACCCAGCCGAAGATGGCACCATCAGCCGTCACGACCGCCTTCGCGCCGGCGCGGGCCGATGTCGGCCGCTGGCTGACGGTGACCGTCGCCATCGCGAAGGGTATGCCGGACCGTTCCAACTCGGCGGCCCGGTTCAGGATTCCAAACAGATCGTCGGTCGTTGTGGTCATGGCTGTGGTCTCCTGGCCAGTGCAGCAAGGGAAATCAGGTTTGGATGTGTCATCCCGACGGTAGGAGGGATCCGTAACTCCGGGAGCACGGATTCCTCCTGCCGTCGGAATGACATCGTTACTCCGCGACGCCCTTCTCGAGGAGGATGGCGTACACCTTCTGCGGGGTCATCGGGATGTCGATGTGGCGGACGCCGAGGTGGCTGAGCGCATCGACGACGGCATTGGCGATGGCCGGCGGTGCACCGACAGTCGGACTTTCACCGACTCCCTTCGCGCCGAACGGATGGTGCGGCGACGGGGTGACGGTGTTATCCAGTTCCCAGGCTGGCGTCTCCATCGAGGTCGGCAACAGGTAGTCCATAAACGTGCCGGTTAGCATATTGCCGTTCTCGTCATAGACGATCTCCTCGAAGAGCGACGGCGCAAGGCCCATGGTCAGGCCACCATGGATCTGCCCCTCGACGATCATCGGGTTGATGATCGTGCCGCAGTCATCGAGCGCCAGGAAGCGGCGTACCTTGACATTGCCTGTCCCACGGTCGATATC
>CAZRNC010000215.1:0-5439 GCA_964601285.1 uncultured Thermomicrobiales bacterium
CGTAGTCAGCTTTTGCCTTGCCGTCAGAGTCGGTCACACCACCGAACCCGAGAACGGTGTCCTTGGTGATCTGCTCGGCGCCAATGTTCGACGTCATGATGATAATCGTGTTCCGGAAGTCCACCCGCCGGCCCTTGGCATCGGCCAGGTTGCCATCCTCCAGAATCTGGAGCAGCATGTTGAACGCTTCAGGGTGGGCCTTCTCGATTTCGTCCAACAGGATAACCGAGTAGCTCTTCCGTCGAACAGCTTCGGTGAGCTGTCCGCCCTCTTCATAGCCGACATAGCCCGGAGGCGCGCCGACCAGCCGTGCAACAGAGTGGCGTTCCATGAATTCACTCATGTCGATTTTGATCAGGGCATCTTCGGAGCCGAACATGAATTCGGCCAAGGTCCGGGCGACGTAGGTTTTACCGACGCCGGTCGGACCGAGGAAGATAAACGACCCAATCGGCCGGCGCGGGTCCTTGAGACCTGCACGGGCACGGCGCACTGCCTTGGCAATCTGGGTGATCGCTTCATCCTGGCCAACAACGCGCTCGTGCAACGCCTCTTCCATCTGGAGCAGGCGTTCAGATTCTTCGGCAGCAAGCCGGGTCAGCGGTATACCGGTCCACATCGAAACGACCTGGGCGATATCCTCTTCGCTCACCTCTGGCAGATCGCTGCCTTGTTCGGCCTTCCAATCCTTCTCAAGATCGGCAATCCGCATCCGTAGCTTGCGTTCGCGATCGCGAAGCTCCGCTGCCAGTTCGAACTCCTGACCGGAGACGGCAGCATCCAGTTCACGTTGCAGGCTTTCAAGCCCGCGCATCGCTTCCTTCAGGCTCGGCGGGGAGACGGAGCGATACATCCGCACACGGGATGACGCTTCGTCGATCAGGTCAATCGCCTTGTCTGGCATGAATCGGTCGGTCACGTAGCGTGCTGCCAGTGTTGATGCGGCATGCAGCGCTTCGTCGGTAATCGTCAGTTTGTGGTGCTCTTCATACCGTGGCCGGATGCCGGTCAGAATCAAAATCGTCTCTTCAACGGTCGGCTCAGGAACCTGGATCGGTTGGAAGCGTCGTTCCAACGCGGCATCACGCTCGATGTACTTGCGGTATTCATCCAGCGTCGTTGCGCCGATCGTCTGCACCTCGCCACGCGAGAGTGCCGGTTTCAGGATGTTGGCTGCATCGACTGCGCCCTCGGCTGCGCCGGCTCCAACGAGCGTATGCAGCTCGTCAATGAACAGGATCGCACCCGTCTCCTTCACCTCACCGACAATCGTCTTCAGGCGTTCCTCAAACTCACCGCGATACTTGGTGCCGGCAACCAGCGCACCAATGTCGAGTGCAACCACTCGCTTGTTCAGCAATGGCTCCGGAACGTCGCCGCTGATGATCTTCTGGGCAAGCCCTTCGACGATGGCGGTCTTGCCAACGCCTGGCTCACCAATCAGTGCCGGGTTGTTCTTTGTGCGACGTGAGAGGATCTGCATGACCCGTTCGATCTCGTTGAGACGGCCGACAATTGGGTCGAGCTTATTGGCCCGCGCCGCTTCGGTCAGATCGAAGCCGAGTGCATCGAGATACGGTGTCTTCGCAGTCTGCTTGCTCTGCTGGTAACCAGCGCTCTGGCTGACGACCTGCATGACCTGTGCCCGCACCTTCTCAAGGTTGACGCCAAGGCTCTCCAGCACACCGGCTGCGATGCCTTCGCCTTCGCGAACCAGGCCGAGCAGCAGGTGCTCGGTTCCAATGTAGTGATGGTTCAGGTGTCGTGCTTCCTCGACAGCAAGCTCGATGACCTTCTTTGCCCGTGGAGTAAGTCCGATCTCACCGGACACTCCGGTGTCCCCCCGGCCGATGATGAACTCAACAGCCGAACGCACCTTGGGAAGTTGCACTCCCATGTTGCTAAGGACTTTTGCCGCTACGCCATCGCCTTCACGAACCAGGCCGAGCAAGAGGTGCTCTGTCCCAATGTAGTTATGGTTAAACCGTTGGGCTTCTTCCTGGGCAAGCGTGAGGACCTTACGTGCGCGCTCTGTAAATTTTTCGAACTTGTCTGCCATTTGGTCTCTCCAGCGATTTTCATGTGGCCCGTACATACAGTGTGCCATACGGTGGACCGCATCAAAACCGGTGAGGTGAATACATCCCGCCTAAATACTACATGGGACGACGCTGAATGAAGGGGAAATCCCCTTGGCCATTCGGCGTCGCCCCATGCGGAATCAAACGGATTCCTGCACTCGCGGGTACAGAAGAATTGGTGCCGGCTGGTGTGCCGGCGAAATCGAAACCTTACTCTGCCGGGTCTTCGTCGGCGTCACCTTCAGCTTCGGCAGCGTCCTCAACGGCTTCGCTGGCTGCTTCTTCAGCGACCTCTTCAACAACTTCGTCAGCTGTTTCTTCGGTTGCTTCTTCAACAGTTTCGGCGGCTGCCTCTTCGGCGACCTCTTCAACAGCTTCGTCAGCTGCCTCTTCGGTTGCCTCGTCAGCCACTTCGTTGGCGGCTTCTTCAGCTGCTTCCAGCTCGTCGCTCAGCGATGCCAACTGCTCTGCCATGGTCCCGGCCGGCTCATCCTCAACCACCACTGCTGCGATCGTTTCGGCAACGCTGTCTCCAGCATCGTCAGAAGAATCACTGCTGCCGGCGGATTCGAACGTCTCCTGCTCAGGAGCATCCGGATCTGGTTCGATCTCCATCTCCTGGAGGCGGGCCTTCAATTCGACCGCCTCAGCGCCAAGCGCCTGCTCTACTTCTTCATCCGTGGCTTCGAGTCCACGCCGGAGGCTCAGGCCCATCCTGCGCCGCTGCGGATCAATTCGGATGATCCGGAGCAACAGGTCCTGCCCCTCAGACACGTACTGTCGCGGGTGAGAGATTCGCGCCTCTGAAAGCTCGGAGACGTGAACCAGTCCCTCGATGCCATCTTCGATGCGTGCAAACGCGCCAAAGTTGGCCAACTGGGTAACCCGACCGATAACCAGCTGGTTGACATCGTACTTGGTGTCGACCCAACTCCATGGTTCAGGCTGGGTCCGCTTGATGGAGAGTGCGATTTTCCGTTCCTCGGCATTGATACCGAGCACGAATACGTCGACTTCCTGGCCGATCTGCAGCATCTCGCTCGGGTGCCGCACGCGGCTCCAGGAGAGCTCGGAAAGGTGAACCAGTCCGTCGGCTCCGCCAACATCAACAAAGGCTCCGAAGTCGCAGATGCTGGAAACACGGCCGCGGCGAACTTCGCCCTCGGTCAGTTCCTCGATCAGCTTCTCCTTCATCTCGTCGCGCCGCTCCTGGAGAGCCTGGCGCTCGGAGAGAATCAGCCGGTTGCGATGACGGTTGATTTCGATAATCTTCAAATTGAGCTTGCGGCCGATGAGCCGGGCCATGTCGGCCTGCTTCTGGGCATCGTCGCCACCGCTGATCTCGGTTACCTGAGAGGCAGGCACGAAACCACGCACCCCGTCCAGGTTCACCAGCAGACCACCCTTGTTGTAGTTAACAACCTCGGCTTCGATGACCTCGTTCGCGTCGGCCTTCTCCTGCAGAACACGCCAGGATTTCTCCTGCCGGGCGCGGTCGATCGAAAGGATCGCTACGCCGTCCTGGTTTTCAGGTTGGGTCACAAAGACAAGAACCGTGTTGCCGACCTTGAGCGCCTGGCGTTCAGCTTCTGAGAGCGTCGAAAACTCACGCGCCGGTATAACGCCTTCAGATTTCGAGCCAATATCAACCAGCAGCTCATCACGGTCGACCCGCATCAGGGTTCCGTCGATGACATCCCCAAACTGTGGAGACTTGTAATCATGGGACGGATCGGCGAGGAGCGCTTCCATCATCGCCCGTCCAGCATCGTCGGTTCCGGTAGCATCCGCTACGTCGAAATTACTTCCGGGCTGAGTGCCGGAACCACTAAATCCAATAAAACTCATTTTCCACCCTCGCGCGTGAGATTTGCCGGCACGGAAAGCTTTCCGGATGGCGCCGACACTCCATCCGTTGGATTATAGTCTGCATCCCGATTGGGCGCAACAGACGAACCGGGAACCAGTATCCCAAACCGTAGCGCCCTCATCGACTCCACGAGTGTCGCACTATCCTGAAACGGTCACCGGAATGTGTTCCAGCACATCATCCAGGGCCGCAATCGTTCGCTCCAGTTCCGGATAGTCCGACCAGCCCATGTGACCAATCCGGATAGCCGTCTGCTGCAATTTTGCCTGGCTGGTCGCAATGTGAATACCATGGCGCTCCCGCATGGCCGCAACAATATCCGACGCAGAAATGCCTTCTGGTGTGTAGGCGGCAGTCACCGTGGGAGACTCGTACCCTTCTTCGGAGACCATTGCCAGACCTAGCCGCTGCAACTCCTTGCGGACATACTCGCCTTGCTCAATGTGCCGCTGCAGGAAGCCTTCGTGTGTCTCTTCCTCAATCATGTCGCAGGCTGCCTTGAGGGCATACAACAGGCTCAACGGCGCAGTCGACGGCGTTGAACCGATGGCCAGCGAGTCGCGCATGCGTTGGAAATCAAAGATAAAGCGCGGGGTCGTTGCCCGCTCTGCCTGCTCGAAGACTCGCGGGCTGACGGCCATGATCGACAGTCCCGGAGGGCACATGAACGCCTTCTGGGAACCGGAGAAGACGATGTCGCAGTTCCAGTCGTCCATGTCCAGCCGTGCGCCCGGCAGACCGGAGACGGCATCGACGAACAGCAACGATCCGTGCGCCTGGACAACAGCACCAATCTCGTCAACACGGTTCAGGACACCGGTGGAAGTCTCGTTCTGGGTGAGCAACACAGCGCGGGTGTCCGAATGCTCTTTCAGTGCGGCTTCAACGTCCGCACCGCGGGTTGCTTTGCCCCATTCAACTTCCAGACGAACGACGTTCATCCCGAGAATCTCGGCAACGTCGCCATATCGCGAGCCAAAATTACCGTTGACGATCGCCAGCACCTTGTCGCCCGGAACCAGTGTGTTGATGATCGACGCCTCGAAACCGACCGAGCCGGTTCCGGCGATAACGTACACATCACTTTCGGTCCGGTGGATGTGCTTGAGTTGTCGCTGCAGACCGCTCATCAGGTCGACCATCTCCGCACCGCGGTGCGGGATCATCGGCTGCTGCATCGCTTCCATCACCTGGGGTGGGACCGGTGTCGGTCCCGGAATCCTGAGATCGCGTGGGTCCTTCAGCATTGTTGGAATCAAACCTCTTCTTCTACCTGACAGATTCAACCCTCAAGCGTCAACAGATCCACGTCGACGCCACCATCAATGGTGACCATAGCAAATGTATGCTTCGGCTGGTATCGCTTCTGGGTCGGAGACCCCGGATTCAGCATCCACAGCCCTTCTCGTTCGGCGTACTCCGGAACATGGCTATGCCCATAGATTGCCAGGTCAACGACACCGTGCATCCGCCGAAAGGTGTTCTCCC
>CAZRNC010000216.1:0-5416 GCA_964601285.1 uncultured Thermomicrobiales bacterium
ACGAGGATTGGTATGGCCGGCGGTTGGTTGCACCACGTTTTCGTGATGGGCGGGTGTTCATTTGCGGAGACGCTGCACACATCTGGGTTCCCTATGCCGGATATGGCATGAACGCCGGAATCGCTGACGCGGCGAACCTGGCCTGGTTGCTGGCAGCGAACTTGCGGGGGTGGGGCAGCGGATCGATTCTGGACGCTCATGAAGCGGAGCGGCATCCGATTACCGATCAGGTATCGCGGTTCGCGATGGACCATGCCCACGCGACTGCCCGGCAGCGGAAAGCCGTTCCGGAAGAGATCGAGGATGACTCTTCTGCAGGAGCCGAGGCGAGGCGAGCGCTTGGTGAGGCAACCTGGGCGCTCAACGTTCAACAGTATTGTGCGGCAGGGTTGAACTTTGGCTACTACTACGACCAGTCGCCAATCATCTGCTACGACGATGAGCCGCAGCCAGACTATTCCATGGGTTCATTCACTCCCTCGACGGTTCCCGGATGCCGCACGCCACACCTCTGGCTGGACGGCGATAAGTCGCTCTATGACGTGATCGGCGATGGATTCGCGGTGCTACGTTCCGACCCGACAGTCGAAGCCCAGTCATTGCTTGATGCGTTTGCGCGTGCCGGGGTTCCTTGCGTCCTTATCGACCTGCCAGCGAGTGCCATGGACGTCTATCACCACGCACTGGTTATCTCTCGACCCGATCAACATGTCGGCTGGCGAGGGGACAACGTTCCAGAGCATCCGGCGGCAGTGGTCGGGAGGCTGACAGGAGGCTAGAGCCTACCGTACACTCAGTGCTATAATCGCGCGGCATTTTGCTGTACACATTTCTGTCAGGGTGGTAATGGTGGAGTTTCAGACGGTTATCGGACTTGAAGTCCATACGCAGGTCCTTACTGCAACCAAAATGTTCTGTAGTTGTCCTGCGACAGCTTCGAATATTCCCAACACGCATGTCTGCCCGGTATGCCTGGGCATGCCCGGTACGTTGCCCACGGTCAATCGCCTGGCTGTCGAGAAGACGGTGATGACCGGGCTGGCGCTTGGTTGTGAAATCCCGCGATTCAATCGCTTTGACCGCAAGAACTATATGTATCCCGACCTGATGAAGGGCTATCAGGTCTCGCAGTATGAACTGCCGATGGCTGTCGGTGGTTATCTGGACATTGAAGAAGAAGACGGTACCAGCCGCATCGGGATCACACGGGTGCATCTCGAAGAGGACACAGCCCGGCTGGTGCATCGAACCGGACCTGAAGGTACCTACAGTCTGGTCGATGTCAATCGAGGCGGCGTTCCACTGATGGAGATCGTCAGCGAGCCAGACATCACATCGGCACGGCAGGCCCGCAACTTCCTGATCGCCCTCCGGCGGATTCTGCGGTACATCGAGGCGTCGACCGGCAATATGGAAGAGGGCGCACTCCGTTGTGACGCCAACGTCTCCCAGCGGCTGGTTGATGGTTCATACATAGGGCCGAAAGTTGAGATCAAGAACCTGAATTCGTTCCGCTCTGTAGAACGTGCGCTGGAGTTTGAGATTGAACGGCAGCGAGCAGCCATTCTGGCTGGCGAGACGCTGGTCCAGGAGACGCGCGGATGGGTCGAGGCGCAGGGCATCACGGTGAGCCAGCGGACCAAAGAGTTTGCAGACGACTATCGCTATTTCCCGGAACCTGATCTGCCACCGGTTGAACTGGATGCTGCCTGGGTTGAGTCTATCCGCGAGGCGATGGCCGAACTTCCGGTCGCACGCCGGGACCGGTTTACCGAGGTGTATGGACTTCCGCTCAACGATGCAATTGCACTGACCGACGAGGTGTCGGTTGCCGACTATTATGAACAGACAGTTGCAATTACTGGCGGAAGCTTCCGTGAATTGGCCACCTGGATAACCGGTGAACTGTTCGCCATCGCCCGCACAAAGGGTGGCTTCGAGAATGTCAACGTATCCCCTGAATACTTGCACGACGTTGTCTTAATGGTGTTGTCTGGCGAAATCAATACGCTGACCGGCAAGAGCTTGCTGGTGAAGGTCTCCGAGTCGTCGGCCAGCCCGCGAGAGATCGTTGAGGCCGAGGGGCTTGGTCAGGTGAGCGACTCGTCGGTTATTGACGACGTCGTCGCCAACGTCGTCCTCGAGAATCCGAAGGCAGTTGAAGATTTCCAAAGCGGTAAACATGCTGTAGTAGGTTTCCTTATTGGCCAGGCGATGAGGCAATTGCGTGGTCGTGGGAATCCCGATATCGTGCGCCAGGCAATAGTACGGGCGCTCGAAGAACAAAAGAATTAAGACAAGGGGCCAACACAAATTGGCCCCTTTTTGTTTGTGTAGCGTGCGAATTGGTCCGAAGGACGGACCGAGTCGATTGGTGAACCGGTCGCTTGTCAGGAGAGCATCCGGATCGGAAAGGTGGTGGCCAGGAACATGGCAGTTGCAACAGAGACGTTTTCGACACACGAGACAAACCTCTATGAGGTTGCCACCGAGCAGTTCGACATTGCCTCTGAGCTGATCGGTCTGGATGACGACATGCGGAAGGTCCTTCGCCGCTGCGAACGTGAACTGACCGTGAACTTTCCGGTTGAGATGGACGATGGTTCGGTCGAGGTGTTCACTGGATACCGGGTTCACCACAACTCCGGACCTGGCCCGACCAAGGGTGGTATCCGCTACCACCCGGATGTTTCGGTCCATGAAGTCAAGGCGTTAGCGATGTGGATGACCTGGAAGTGCGCCGTCGTTGGATTGCCGTATGGCGGTGCGAAGGGTGGAGTCACCTGCAACCCAAAACTGATGTCGGCTGGTGAACTTCAGAACATGACGCGCCGGTACACCAGCGATATCTCGATGATGATCGGGCCGAACCGCGACATCCCGGCGCCGGATGTGAACACCAATCCGCAGGTTATGGCATGGATTATGGACACCTATTCCATGCACCACGGCTATTCGATTCCCGGAGTTGTAACCGGTAAGCCGCTGATCCTTGGCGGGTCAGAAGGACGCGGTGAAGCGACCGGCCGTGGCACGGTGTTTGCAATTCAGGATGCGGCACCGACCCAGAACATTGACCTGTCTGCTGCCACCGTGGTCGTGCAGGGCTTTGGCAATGCAGGTTCAGTTGCTGCGCAATTGCTGTATGACGATGGCGTAAAGATTGTCGGTGTCAGCGATTCGTCGGGTGGTATTTCGAACCCGGCTGGATTGAACATTCCGGCGGTAGCGGCTCACAAGGCGCGCACCGGCTCCGTCGTTGGATATCCGGAAGCCGAGAACGTCACAAACGAGGAGCTGCTGGAGCTGCAGTGCGACATTCTCATTCCTGCCGCTATGGAAGAACAGATCACCGAGAGCAACGCCGGCAGGATCAAGGCCCGGCTGATCGCTGAAGCCGCCAACGGCCCGACAACTCCGGAAGCTGACCGCATACTCTTTGACAACGGCGTCTTCGTCCTGCCAGACATCTATGCCAACGCCGGCGGTGTGACGGTTTCCTACTTTGAGTGGGTACAAGCGTTGCAGGCGTTCCCGTGGACCGAGGACCAGGTCAACGAGCGACTGCGGGCGATCATGCAACGTTCGTTCCATGCGGTACACGAAGCGTCGCATAAGTACGGAGTACATATGCGGACTGCTGCGCTCTGCCTGGCGATTCAACGTGTTGCAGACTTCACACGGGTTCGTGGGATTTATCCGTAGCGGGTGAGCCTAGACTCCAAGTGCGAGGCGTGTAATCAGTGGTCGCGGTAAGCCGGCTTCTTCCATCTGGCGTTGAGTTTCCTCAATGTCGTAGGGAATTCGGCGGAACGTGACCACTTGCGTTTCGGGATCGTACAGCGCAAAGGCAGCTTCGGGATTGTTGTCTCGCGGTTGACCGACCGAACCGGGGTTGATGATGAACCGGTCTCCTTCTATGCGCAGGGTATCTCCATCGAGCGGTTGGAGCGGTGCCTCGCCGGCGATGGCCATCGACTCCGAGATGAAAAACTGCACGTGGGAGTGTCCAAGAAAGCAGACGGGCGCGTCGAACAGCTCGAAGTTTTCGGCAGCAGCTTTGGCGGTATAGACATATTCCCAGATCGGATGACGTGGACTGGCGTGGACGAGCATCCAGCCGTCGGTAATCTCCCGGTTGGGCAGCCCTTCGAGATAGGCCATATGCTTTTCGCCAAGCTGAGCAGTGGTCCAATAGGTTGCATAGCGGGCAACCGGATTGAATTCGTCCAGTTGCAGACGGCCGATCGCTGCCCAGTCATGGTTGCCTATCAGCGATGCTGCCGGCTGCAGTTCGATGATGCGGTCGACACACTCCCGGGGACGAGGACCATAGCCGACGATGTCGCCCAGATTCCAGATCTGGTCAACCGGGCCAACATGTTCGAGCACAGTGTCCAGCGCAACAAGATTCGCGTGGACATCCGAAACTATCAGTACCGTCATGTCCGTGGGTATTCCTGTTCAGAATTAATCGCCAATTGCAGACCGGGAGCTTCCTGCGCTAATCGGGGGCCCGGACGAGCGTTTGAGCTGAACGACCAGTACCGCGACATCGCCCGGAGTTACCCCAGGAATCCGCCCAGCCTGGCCGATTGTTGAGGGCCGGATCTGGTTGAGCCGTTCGCGTGCCTCGTTACGCAGCCCGGGTATCGTGTCGTAGTCGATCGCCGCCGGGATGGTCGCATGTTCCATCTGCTTGATGCGTTCGATATGGGCAAGCTCTTTTTCAACGTATGCCCGGTACTTGATGTTGATCTCGGCTGACGAGATGGTTGTCTGGTCAAGTAATGCACGGTCCAACGTGATTGCGTTCATGGTTTCAAGTGCATGTAGCAGTGAGTCCAGGTCAACATCCGGCCGGCGCAGATAATCCTCGGCCGTCAGACTCCGGACCGTCGGCGGCAGGCCCGCCGTTGCGAGTGCCTCGCTTGTTGCGCTGTTCGGGGAGAGGCGAATCTCGCCCAGTTTGCTGGTCAACACTTCAATCCGGGATTGTCGTTCGCGAACTTCCTGGTATCGAGTCGAACTAATCAGACCAGTTTCGAAGGCGATGTCAGCCAGCCGATAATCGGCATTGTCGCTGCGGAGAATCAGCCGGTGCTCAGCTCTCGACGTCAGCATCCGGTACGGCTCGGTGAAATCCTGACAGGAGAGGTCGTCGGCCATCACGCC
Organism: uncultured Thermomicrobiales bacterium; assembly: GCA_964601285.1. Lineage (GTDB taxonomy): Bacteria > Chloroflexota > Chloroflexia > Thermomicrobiales > CFX8 > CAYWXR01. Next base: position 5,176 of record CAZRNC010000216.1, read on the forward strand.
AGTATAGGCCTGGTCACGCCGTAGAATAACCGGTTCAAGGTTGGCGGTGTACCGGGCAGCGTTCAGCCCGGCGATCAAACCCTGACCTGCTGCCTCTTCGTAGCCTGAAGTGCCGTTGACCTGGCCCGCAAGAAAGAGGCCATCTACCTTCCGGGCGGCGAACCAGGGCGTCAATTCAGTCGGTTCGATCGCATCATATTCAACGGCGTAGCCTAGCCGGGTCAAGCTGACGTTGCGAAGG
>CAZRNC010000217.1:0-5403 GCA_964601285.1 uncultured Thermomicrobiales bacterium
CTGAGCAACGTCGAAGGGATGACACATAGTCCGGCATGTACAAGCCAACACTGGAAATAGCAAGTGATCGCGCCAATCGCGACGTCGTCCTTATTCAGGCGTTCACGATGACATCGTGGATCGTTTCCAGCGCCTGTTCGATGTCCGACCGGGAGACGTCGAGGTGGGTGACGGCGCGGATGCGGGGGCCACGGCCGCCCATGCGGACGCCACGTTCGGTGGCCACCGCGTTGATCTCCTGACCGGTACGGCCGGTTTCGGTGACGTCGAAGAAGACGATGTTCGTTTCGATGTCGTTCGGGTCGATTTTGATGCCGGGAATCGTCGACAAACCCTCGGCCAGCAACCGGGCGTTGGCGTGGTCCTCGGCCAGACGCTCGACGTTGTGCTCGAAGGCGTAGACTCCCGCTGCCGCGATAATGCCTGCCTGGCGCATCGCGCCGCCATAGAGATGCTTGAGCCGCCGGCCCTTCTCCATATCCTCACGACTGCCGGCCAGCACGCCGCCGACTGGAGCGCCCAGCCCCTTGGAGAGGTCGATCCAGACGGTATCCATCTCGGCTGCCCACTCGCTTGCCGGGATGCCACTGGCGACGACGGCGTTCATTAGCCGCGCCCCATCCATGTGGGTGTGCAGTCCACGGCTGTGGGCGAGCCTGGCGATCTCGCGGACATTCTCGATCGGCCAGACCTTGCCGGAGCCGGCGTTGGTCGTGTTCTCGATCGAAACCAGACGGGATTGTGGCGAATGTGGCCCGGTATCCCGGATGGCCGCTTCAACCTGCTCGGCAGTAAAGACACCCCGCACCGAGTCAAGCAGCGCACAGCTGACGCCGGCCAGCACCGCCGGTCCGCCACCTTCCGAGGTGTAAGGGTGGGCATAGCGGTCCAGGATAATCTCGTCGCCCGGCTGGGTATGGACCTTGATGGCGATAGCATTGCACATCGTCCCGGAGGGCAGGAAGAGCGCCGCTTCCTTGCCGGTCAGCTCGGCAACCATCTCCTGCAACCGGTTGACGGTCGGGTCTTCGCGCAACTGCTCGTCGCCTACCGGAGCCTCGGCCATGTAGCGCCGCATCTCCGGAGTCGGCCGGGTGGAGGTATCACTGACAAGATCGATCAGCCTGTCCGCCATCTCTCGCATCACCTTTCATTACTGGCCAATCAACTGGCGCTACACGATAGCCGAAGGGTAGCCCGTTGAACAGAGATGTTTACGGTCCTCGTTGGGGCGCGACAAGTGGCAGTTCGATCGGTCCCCGCAGGGGTAGGAGCGCATTGCATGCGTCCACGCTCGATGCCAGGACAAGCGCAACCCGGAGCGACCATCTTCGATTGTCATCCCGACGAAGGAGGGACCCGTACTCTTGGGGTTACGGATCCCTCCTTCGTCGGGATGACAGTTCAAGTGGGCCGGTTCCTCATCGAACATTGCGGGTGTCCAGCGGCGGACGCATTGCAATACGCCCCTAAGGAATGTGTGCACAAGTTAGAACAGGTGGTGATATTGTTGCACCACTACAACCAGTGGCAATCTCTTCTACAACAAAACAGGCGACATGCTGTCGCACGCCACCTGTTGAGATTGCCTGTCTGCGATTGTTACCCGGTCACATCCTGAACGAGGGTTTCCAGGAAATCCTGGGGCAGGCTTTCCTTCAAGATAACTCGCAGGTTGACCTGTGCTTCGATGTACCGGCGCTGTGCTTCTTCGACTGCCCGTTTGGCATCGTCGAGTTCCTGATAGGCGCGGGCAACCGGATGCTGTGCGGCTGTGGTGGACTGCCTGGCCGGCCCACGTCCTGCACGCTGCGATTCCGGCAGTTTTCCGGAGCGCCGGAGTTTTGGAACGCGATAGTTGATATCACTAATCACCAGCAGATCTTCAAGATCAGGATGACGCTGTTTGATCAACTGCATCGCGCTTTGATATGGCTCTTGCGGATTGTGTTGGAAGATAGAAATCAACTCTTCTTCCAACCGGATGCTCTGGTCTGCTGTCAATTTTGCCACTGTTTCCCCCTGTGTACTGCATCGCAACATTCCTGCAAATATACTAACGGTTTGGCAACCATCAAAACGATACATCAATTGACACTCACCATCACGAACCATGCGACAGATTGCTTCGGATGTCGTATTCTGAACGGCAATCAAACGCGATTGTATCCACTTCGAAAGGACGCCTGTGTCCCGGGACGCAACACAGACAACCACCAGCATGGATGGTGCCGCCAGGTTGATTGTCGCCCGCTATGGCAGCCAGCGGGTAGCGATCGCCACGACGATGTTCGTCTGGGTCAACCTCAGTTTGTTACTGGCGTTCGGCTGGGCTGCCTTGGTGGTTTCATTCGACGCCCCGGCTGTCGGGGCCGAACTGCTACCGGTTGACTGGTATGTTGTGCGGCTGGCAATCGTCGTCATTGCTGCGGGGCTGACGTTCCAGTTCTGGCGCTCAAGCCTGGTCCCGATGACTTCTGCGACCATCACTGCCGCCCGGAACACCTACCGCAAGAGTATGCTCTGGACCCAGGGGATGCTCTTTCTCACCGGTATTTCGGTGGCACTTGCCGTTCTGCTGCTCACGATCAATCCGGGACAGGCAGGAAAACTGCTGCTGTTCGGGATTCTGGAAGTGTTCGTCGTCCAGGCGCTGTTCAATGGTTACGTCAAGACCATGCTCGAAGCGATGCTGGATCGCAGCCGGTCGCTGATGATTGTCGTGGGACTCTTCGCGGCATTCTTCGGGTTGCAGAGCTTCGCCATCGCCGTCACCGCGGTCGACACCGGCCAGAACTACTGGCTCGCGTTGCTCGCCGGCGCATTCCTCGGCGCGATGGTCGGCACAGTGACGACCCTGCTCCGCGACCGCTCCGGCAGCATCTTGCCCGGCTTCCTGGTCCAACTGCTGGTGTTCTCCCTGCTGATCCCGTTTTTGCAATAGGGGCTACCGCCGGCGTTTCCCCGCAGGGGTAGGGGCGCATTGCAATGCGTCCGCCATGTTCCAAATACTTCGGTGTATTGGCTTATACATGCCTGTTTTTCTGTCATCCTGAGCGCAGTCGAAGGATCTCTTTCCATGCAACCTGCCTTCACCTCGAATGATCCGAGGCTCGAGATCCTTCGACTGCGCTCAGGATGACATGTTGAAACTGATCTGCGGATGCCTGAACATCGTGACGTTCAACGCGGACGCATTGCAATGCGCCCCTACCCCTGCGGGGGCGTGGTGCCTGCTACTCGAACTGCCGGCGGGTGGGGGCGCGGGGGTCGGCCTGGATCAGGGAGCCGGGGCCCATCCAGCCGATGTCGTGCAGCTCGTCGCGAACCAGCGCACCGAGCAGGAACAGACCGTTGCCGTGGTCCTCAATCCGGGCGCGTTCGAAATACTGCACCGTCAGACCATCTTCAACAAAGACACTGGAGATCGGGAAGCCGAATGTCAGCAGCCCGCCGCGGCTCTCCCAGAAGGTCTTGAACGTACCACTCACGGTATGCCCGGTTTCCGGGAAACAGATCGAGGCAGCCGTCGTTTCACAGGCGGAGAGAGGGGTGAACTCCGGCTCGGTTCGCCGGCCCTGGGCGGTGATATTGCCCATCAACTGCCCCAGCACTTCCCACTGCGTCCCCTGGTTGGCCGGATGATACTCAAACCGCATCCGCTCGAAATCCTGCACCAGCAACCATGAGCCATCCGGCTGCTGCCGGTAGTAGGGGCGAGTCATCGGGAAGCCGAGAATCTCCAGCCCGCCACGCTGGTGCCATGCTTCCAGGAAGCGACCCTCAACGGTGTGGCCGGTCTCGCCAATCAGCATCCGGTTCGCGCTCGCCTGCGGTGTGTGTCCCGGACGATTCTTCGGATAGTGTTTGAAAGCGTTGTAGAACACTGGTTTGGCGCGGAACTGCGTCCCCGGAGCGAGATAGCGGTCGCCGTTCTCATCGGGAACGATCTCCATCAGCCCGAAGACCTGGCCCGGTTCGTCGGTCCAGTCGTGCAGCATGTGGATGTGGGCAAACTCGATGTACGACTGCGCCTGGAGCCAGTCCAGCGTCGGCGCCAGGTTGGCCGCTTGCTGCTCTTCGTTCAGATACCAGCCATACTCGGTCACCCAGACCTTCATACTGGCGTGGCCACGTGCGATCATCAGATCGCGCAACCAGTTCATCCGGTCGTAGTTGATCTCCAGCGGCCGCTCGTCATAGCCCGGCATGTATTCAAAGTTGTAGGGATGGATCGAGATCGCGTCCCACGGCTGGTTGCCGACGCCGTACCACTCCTCGCTCAGGTTGTAGATGTAGCCCATGTATTCGTGGCCAACCAGTGTCTGGGCGGCCACAACCACTTCCGGGTTGATCCGGTGGGCGGTGTCGTAGAACGTGCGGAGCATCCGCAGGTAGACGGTTCCATCCTGCCCCAGGTGCCGCCACATCTCCGGTTCGTTCCAGTATTCCCAGTGCTGGATCCAGGCATAGCGGCTAACCGCGGCCTCAATGGCCCGTTCAAATGCAGGATAGGCGTCCTCACGGAGCTGGCAGGCATGAATCTCCAACTCTTCAACCGCGCACCCTTCCTGGTCCACCGAGGCCCAGTAGGGAATCGTGTTGAAGTTGGCGATGATCACGATGTTGCGGACGGCCAGTTCGCTGAGGACCCGGTCGTAGAGCGACCAGTCGTAGACGCCCGGCGACGGCTCGAACCGTTTCCAGTCGATGCCGAGGCGGACGGTTGTGACCTGCAAATCATCCAGCGCCGGCAGCAGTTGATCGCCGTAGACCAGCGGATCAAGCCACCATGCGTGAGAGGCCACACCAAAGACCATTGGGTTCCCCGGTGGTTCCGGCGTACCCTGCGCCTGAACCACTCCTGGCAGCACTCCCACCAGCACTACCAGTACGAGGAGAACCCTCGCCATTCTCCCGACGTTGATACGTTCCCTCATCCCTGCTCCCAGGATGTCCCCAATACTGTCGGGTTAGTATACGCGATTCGCAAGATTGTGCGCGCGAAAAGTTCCTTGATGCGTCTATGACACTGAGTCACATACGCATTTCACAGCATTCTCTCAGGTTCGTTACGAGGCGCTCAACGTTTGCCTGTACGTACATGCCTGCTTGCGTTATGTCCGAACGGGAAACGGTCTGTTAGAAATAGTCCCGAATCGGCGAATTGGACAACCTGGCAAACCTCCTCATAAGGAAGGTGGCCATGCCTACTTGTTCAACCTCATTCAGGAACGTCGTACTTCCACGGAGAGAACGGCGTTTAACCTGTCATCCTGAGTACCGGACCACATCACCAATAGACGTAGCCGCGCAATTCATTGCGCTCTTGTTTGATCACCGGGGCATTGGACAGGCGCAATAAATTGCGCGGCTACGTCTATGAGACACGGTGGCAAATCC